>NZ_RAVY01000093.1:0-36168 GCF_003611625.1 Corallococcus sp. CA054B | reverse complement strand
GCTCTGGGGTGGGCGGTCATGGCTTGGGCTCCTCCGGTGCTGGCGCCGTTGGCCGTGCTCGTCGTCGCGGGACGGCTGCATGCGCTGGGCGTCCTGCTTCATGACGCGGTCCACATGTCTTCGCGAAGGCGCGAATGGAGACTGTGTCTGCTGGAGGCCGTCGCGGGTTACCCCATTGCGTCCACGCTGGCGGCGATGCGCTACCACCATCTTCGCCATCATCGCGATGCGGGCCTGCCGTCGGATCCGTACCGCAAGCCTCCGGATGGAGGACGGCTGCGCACGGTGTGGCGGTGGATCCTGCTCCTGGGGGTCATCCCGGGCTGGGTGCTGCGGGGGCCGGTAGGGCTTTGCGCGTGGGTGCTGCCTTCGCTGCGCACGGCGTATGGGCGCGTGTTCCTGCAGGACCGCTCCGGGCGGGTGCTCACGCGGGACACGGAGGTGGCGGCGTGTGCTCGGGCGGAGGCGGGGCAGGTGCTGTTCCACCTGGGCGTGCTGGCGCTGGCGGTGCGGTGGCCTTCCGCGGTGCTGTGGGGGTACGGGGTGCCGTTGCTGGTGGCGTCTGGGTTCAATGCGCACCGGTTGCTCGCGGAGCACACCGCCGCGCCCGTGCGGGGGCGGAGGCTGGAAGATGTGTTCGCGTGCACTCGCGACCATGGGCTCGGGTGGTGGGGGTGGTTGGGATTGGCGCCCCGGCACGTGGGGATGCACGTGGTGCATCACCTGCATCCGCGGGTGTCCCTCGCGCACCTGCCCCGGCTTCGCGCGTGGTACGTCGAGCGGTTTCCCCACCACTATCCCCGTTCCTACTGATGCTCACTTCGTCGACGCGGGTGTTCCTGGTGGTGGCGTTGCTGGCGTGCGCGAGCGCGGCGGTGGTGTTCCGGCGCAGGCAGAACGCGCAGGGCGGCCGGGGTGGACGCATCTCCGGACCCAAGATGGCGTGGCTGCTGTACGCGGTGTTCCTCTGGTTCCTGGTGTGCCCGCTGGTGGCGCTGGATGCGTCCGTGCCGGTGGAGGCGCGCGTCGTGCTGGGAGCATTCGCGGTGTCCATGTGGCTGCGCGGTGCCGCGGAGCTCTACATGCTCTACGTGTCGCGCAACTGGCGGCCTCCGTACGGCGTGGGCCATGACCTGGGGTGCATCGCGCTGGTCGGGGCGGGGCTCGTGTACACCGGGGAGAAGTGGGCCGGAGCGCTCGATGGGCGCGATGTGTGGGCGCTGGCGTTGGTGGGGTTGGTGCTGGTGACTCTGGTGGTGGAGGTGGCGTATGCGGCGCTGTTCCACCAGGCGGTGGAGGGACGCACCACCGGCGAGGATGGGGTGTGGTTCGCGGACGCCGAGCAGGAGCGGTTCCGGCGCATCAACCGGCTGACGCTGGCGCTCAACGTGCCGCTGTATGGAGCGCTGGCGGTGTGGCTGCTGCTGGGGATGCGGTAGCTACACCACGGGCTGGCGCCAGGCCTTGGACAGGTGGCCGGGGCTGGACTGGTTGAAGCGGTGGATCAGTTCCTCCCTGCCGTGCTCCAGCAGGTACGTGAGCTCCCGGGGCATCAGTGTCTTCACGGTGACCAACCGGACCTGCCCGTCTGGCATCGTGAAGTGAGTCGGGAGTGATGGGGTGTCCATGCCCAGGAGCACGGCGACCCGGCCTTCCTTGGTCAGGAGCGGTTCGGGCATGCGCTCTCCGCCCACTTCCATGGAGAGGATGCCGGTCCTCGCCGGTTCGCGCAGGTGTTCGTGGCCCACGAGCTCGTTGGCGATGCGTTCCAGTAGCGTCACGGGCCAGTCGGCCTGTGGCTCGTTGGTCTCAAGCGCGAGCTCCAGGCCGAAGCCCACGGAGGGCTCCACGGCATCCACGAAGAAGTCGGAGAGGCCGTCCGTCACGAAGAGGGTGCGTCCTTCAGGCCGGTGGATGACGCGCCAGACCTGGCGCTTCGCGGGCCAGCCTCCTCCGACGACGATGGGGAGGACGGCGTTTTCATCCAGTGTGCCCAAGGTGCGCCAGAACGCGGTGCGGGCTGTTTCGGTCCGTTCGTAGAGCGCCTGGAGCTTGCGGTTGTGTTCGCGCTCTTCGGGGCTGACTTCGCTGGGGCCTGTGACTTCCCGGAACTTCACCCCGGTGATGTTCGCGTGCTCCAGCGCCTCCTTGATGTCCTCGGAGACAATGAGCGCAACGGTCCACCCCCAGGTGCGGAAGACCTTGGCATCGCCCACCTTCGTCGGATCGATACGCATGCCAGCGACGTCCCTGTATTTCCCTACCTTCTCTGGACGCCCATCTTCAGGCTTCCAATACAGCACCTCTTCGGAAGCCTCGTCGTCGATGCATCTGACAAGCCGTAGCACGTTGACGAGGAAGTGCGGTCCGGGCTCCGACGCGACGGTCACGGGGAGCAGCTGAACATCATCCAGTGCGAGCCGGGTCAGGATGGCTGCCGCTTCCTCCTGAATGACGGGCGCCAAGCCGATGCCCGCCAGCGTGAAGTCCAAGGGCTGACCGGCATGGTCGACCGGAATCCTCAAGGGCGCTTCCAGGCTGACGGGTTCTCCCTTCCTGAACATCCATGGATTGGCGACCTCCCGGCCGGACGCATCGATGGGATCGCCCAGCGACCACCGACCGGGAACGTACAGATCGTCGACCAGCTCGAAGTACCGCATCGCCACGAGAGACTCCCGCCCAGCTATGACTTCGTGACCCACTTATTGAGCGTCGTGCTCGTGTTCAAGATGTCGCTGGCGAGCCGACGAAGCTCGTTGGTGAGTGCCTCGCGGCATTGATGGATGCTGGCACAGTCTTCCATTGCTTCGTTCAACCGGGAGAGCACTCTTTGATGGTACGCCTCGGGATGAGGACCCTTATGGCCCGGGACACGAACTTTGTTCGCGGGATCATCCAGGGACATTCCCGCGCGGTCGAAGAGCCTCTGGAACTGGGGCGACCACGGACCACCGTTGTGCGTGGCTTCCCACCATTTGTTCGTGGCGATGTGATGTTCGTGGACGTCGACTGGCGCGGGAACGTTCGGTCCCTTCGCGGACATCGCCACCACGTTGGGCGCCAGGGCAATGGTCACCTCGCCGCTCGCGGACACCGCGATTGCGGAGACCTCCGCCGCGGCCACCAGCCGGAAGCCTCCCTGCTCCGCTCCCACCAGTGCGGCCTGCGCTGAGCCCGGCAGTGTCGCGACCCTCGTCGCCAGCGTCTGCGCCGTGCTCCCCAGCGCCGCCATCGCGAGCATCACGAAGGCCCGTGCCGCCTGCTTGCCCATCACCTCGCCGTACTTCTCTCCCGCGTCCCGGATGCCGTCGAAGGTCTGCGCATCCTTCACCTCCGCCGCCAGCACCCTCCAGCCCTGGATGAGACTCCACACCGTGTCCCAGCCCAGGTACGCAATCAGCGCCACCGTCAGCGTCGCCGCCACTCCCTTCGACAACAGCGGCTCCGGTACCAGCCACAGGCTGAAGTACACCGCGCCTGTCATCACCAGCAGGGACACTGTCGCCTCGGGGTCCACCATCCCCTCCAAGGCTTCGGCCGTCTCCTCCCACACCGAGTCCAACGCAATCCGGAAGGCCAGCGTCCGCTTGCCCTCCTCATCCAGCGTCAGGCCCCGGTCCAACAGGTGCAGGCAGTCTCCGGACAACCGCTTGCGCACGCACCAGCGTCCGTAGGCGGCCTCCAGTTCCGTGCTCTCCTGAGCCACCCGGACGCGGCCCTGCCTCGGGTCGTCCACCGACACGACGCCCAGCGAGGCCCGCGGACGCTGCGCACCGGGATTCAACAGCCGAAGCGACACCGGCGCTCCGCGCGCCAGCGTCCGCACTGCCTCCTCGAAGGTGTCTCCGTCCAGCGTCACGGGCCGCGTGTCCGTGCGCGGCGTGTGCTCACGCGCCCGGCCTTCTCCCGTGTCCAATCGCCACGTCCGGGACGTCGCGCAGCCCGTCACGAACAACATCCACAGCACGCACCATCCGCGCGCTGGCATGTTCGTTTCCGCTCAGCCCTGCAGCGCCACTCCCAGCTCCGCGTCTCCGTGCTTCAGCCAGGTCCGTGCCGCGGACTCCTGCCAGAAACGGCGGAGGATCTTGTCCGTCCCGCTTCCGGATGCCACCCGGTTCAACTGCAACGCGACGATCTGGTTCTGCACCAGCTCCGCCACCCGCGTCACCCCGGAGCGCAGCCCGTACTCCTGCACCCTCCGGATGAGGTCCGCCGCCTCCGGTGACGCCGGCCGGAACGTGCGCAGGTCCGCTTCGATCTTGATGGCCTGCCCCGCCACTTCATCCGTCGCGGCGCGCAGGTCCTCCACGAAGCGCTGCATCTCCTCCAGCCGGATGTAGCCCTCCAGCGCGAAGCTCACGATGGATTCCGCTCGGTCCACGTCGATTCGATACATCGAGGCCCCCTTCGTGAGACTGCGTCAAACCTTCTCCTCCATCAGGCCTCCACGTGCCAACGTCCCGAGGGATGAGTCCCCTATTCAGGACTCCACTCCCACCTGCTCCAGAAGGAGGGCCAGCCCTCGCGCCGCCGCGGCCTGCCGCACCTGCCGCCGGTCCCCTTCGAACCGGTGACGCTCCACCACCGCGGCCCTCCCGCGCCGCTGCACCGCGATGAACACCAGCCCCACCGGCTTCGTCTCCGTCCCGCCTCCGGGCCCCGCGATGCCTGTCTCCGCCACCGCCCAGTCCGCCCACGAACGCTCCAGCGCTCCCGCCGCCATCGCGCCCACCGCCTCCGCGCTCACCGACCCGTGCGCCTGCAACAACGCCAGCGGCACCCCCAGCTGCTCTCCCTTCGACTCGTTCGAGTACGGGACGAACGCTCGCTCCACCACCGCCGAGGCCCCCGGCACCTCCGTCAGCGCCGCCGTCATCAGCCCTCCCGTACACGCCTCCGCCAATGCCAGCCGCACCCCGGCCTCACGGCACCTCGCGATGACCTTCGGCGCCAACGCCTCCAACTCGCTCACGCGCCCTCCCCCGGCACCGCCGCCAGCACCGACACCAGCACATCGCCCCGGAAGGTGATGCCCACCGTGCCCTCCTCCACGCACAGGCCCACGGCCGGGTGCACGTCGGCCGGACACACCGCCTCCAGCCCGCCTCGCGGCGTGAAGCCCGCGCGCTGCAAGCGCTCCCACCACGCCAGGGCCGGCTCGTGGCGCTCACACCGCTCCGACTCGTTCACCGTTCCCACGATGTCATCCACCTCCCGGCCGAAGAACCGCTTGATGGCGCGACGCTCCGCGCTCGGTATCTCCAGCGTATCCAGCAGCTGGAACACCCGGGAGAAGTGATTCCACGCGTTCTTCAATCGCTCACGCGCCGGTGCCCGGTGGTGATCCACATGGGGCTCGCACATCACCACGCCCACCGGCCCCAGCGACGCCAGCCTCGCCAGCACCGCGTCGCGCGCCTCCACTCCCGACGTCGCCTTCTCCGCCACGTGGTGCAGCGCGAACGCCGCGTTCACCACCAGCGGCCGGCGCACGGCTCGCAACGCCGTCCACATCGCCGCGTCCAGGTCCTCCACCGGCGACTCCAGCTTCACGAACTCGAGCGACAGCCCCACCTCCTCCGCCACCGCCAGCAGCGCGTCTCGCGCCTCCATCAGGCTCGTGCCGCTGGGATCCACCCCCACCACCGTCAGGTGCCGGGGCAGCGCGCCCGCCTTCGCCAGCGCTCGCAACAGGTTGCACTCCTGCCGCCCCTGCCCGATGCCCACGTCCAGCAGCGTCGCCTCCGCGTGTCCTCGTAGGAAATCCGCGAGCAGTGCGTTCGCCACCGCGTCCGCCGCCGATGCCAGCGGCAGGTGCTTCATCAACCGCCGGAACAACTCAATCTGGGGCGCGCCGCCGTCCACCTCCGACGCCCGGTACGGATGCAGCGCCCCCGTCGCCCCCTCCAACCGGCGAGACAAGGCCGTGGCGAACACGGCGTAGTTTTCGTCCTCGGGAATGCGCTCCGCGTCCAACAACCGGTAGAGCGCGGCCAGCGCCTCCACCGCGTCCATCGTTCGCGCTGACAACGCATGGTCCATCGCCCGGAGCAGCAGTTCGTCCTTCGGCGTCCGCATGCGCCCTCCCCGCGGAACCCTGGCCGTGGCTTCCGCTCGACATGAAAAAGTGTAACGACCGCCCAGGTCGCGGCTCCAGGGGGCGGCACCTCGGGACAGCGGGCCGTGCGCGTTCGCACAGCGCGCCCATCCCCAGGGACGGGCTGGCGCGATGCGGATGCCATGGCAGGGGACAGCCTCCGCGCAAGAAGGCACAGCCGGGCTTCTCCTCCCGGTCCGCATGCCCTGCGTGAACCGACTTCCGCCCCGGGCCGGGGAAGTCATGGGCGCCTTGGGCTGAATCCATGAATGAATGCAGTGTCCTCGCCGGGCCGGAGCCGTCCGGCGCGAGCGCGGGTGACACATTCGCGAGGGTCCGGTGTTGAAGCGCCCGCCCATGTTCCTCCCCCGTGCATTCCCCCTGGCGCTGGCGCTCCTGTCCGCCTCGACCGCCCTCGCGCAGGGCGTGCCCTCCGCCACCAGCGAACCTCGCGCCGTGGAGGTGGACGTCCACGCCACCGACGCGGGCCAGGTCCTCTCCTCCGAGGACGCCCTACGCCTGGGCCTCTCTCCCGACGCGGGTGACACGACGCTCGTGCCTCCCAGCCTCGCCGCCGACGCGCCCGCCGCGTGGCCGGAAGGCCTGGAGGGCACGCCCGGCGAGGTGGAGCTGGAGCTGCTGGTGGACGTGGAGGGCCGCGTCGCGGAGGCGAAGGTGGTCCGCGCCGCCACCGAGCCGCGCCTCACCGACGCGGCGCTCGCCGCAGCCCCCGGCCTGCGCTTCACCCCGGCCACGCTGGGCGGCACTCCCGTGGCGGTGCGCCTGCCGTTCGTCTATCGCTTCACGCCGCCCGTGCAGGTCCCCGCCTCCACCACGCGCCTCACCGGCGAGGTGCGCGCACGCGGCACGCGCCGCCCGTTGCAGGACGCGGCTCTCTTCCTGGACGGCGCTTCGGAGCCCGCCGCCACCACGGACGCGCAGGGCCTCTTCACGCTGGACGTGTCGCCGGGCCCTCACACGCTGGAGGTCCGCGCTCCAGGCCACGCGACAACGACGTTCACTGAGACGCTGACGCAAGGACAGACGCTCCAGGTCATCTACCGGCTCCAGCCTCGCGAGGTGAACCCCTACGAGACCGTGGTGCGCGACGAGCGCCCGCGCACGGAAGTCACCCGCATCAGCCTGCATGAGCAGGAGATCCGCGAGGTGCCCGGCACGCTGGGCGACCCATTCCGCGTGGTGATGCTGATGCCGGGCGTGGGCAGCCTCGCATCCGGCATCAGCTACCCGGTGGTGCGCGGCAGCCAGCCCGCCGCCACGGGCTTCTTCCTGGATGGCATTCGCATCCCGATGCTGTACCACCTGCTGCTCGGGCCCGCGGTGGTGCACCCGGACTTCATCGACACCGTGGACTTCTATCCGGGCACGCCGCCAGTGCAGTACGGCCGCGTGCTGGGCGGCGCGGTGGAGGGGCGCATCAGCCGTCCTCGCGAAGACCGGCTGCACTTCACCGCGTACGCGGACCTGCTCAACGCGGGCGGCTTCATCGAACAGCCCTTTGAATCCACGGGCACCAGCGTCAGCCTCGCGGGCCGCTTCAGCTACTCCGCGCTGCTCATCTCGCTGGCGGCCAACGTGCTCCAGCGCCCGGAAGCGGAGCAGCTGCGCGCGGGCTTCTGGGACTACCAGGCACGCATCGAGCAGAAGGTGGGCCGGGGCCGCCTGCGCCTGTTCGCGCTGGGCAGCTCCGACGACGTGGGCATCGCGCCGGAGCTGCTGGCAGGGGCGGAGGGCGGCGGCGTCGTGTCGCGCTTCCACCGCATCGACCTGCGCGGCACGCACCCGGTGGCGGAGGGCGAGGGCGAGGTCGGCGTCACCCTGGGCTGGGACGGCCTGGGCCTCACCGGCGAGGAGACGCAAAACGCCGGGGGCACCCTCGTCCGCCAGGACGTGGGCGAGTACGGGCTGAGCCAGGTGAGCGTCGCTGCTCGCGCGGGGTGGCGGCGCGCGCTGACGCCGTCGCTCGACGTCGCAGTGGGCGCGGACGTGGAGCACCGCCGCTCCGCCACCACGCTCATCGGCACCGCGCGGCCTCCGGGCTGGCGGCCCTCCGACGACGCGGATCCGCTCAAGCGGCCCAGCGCCCTGGCCACCTTCTCCGGCGCGTATGCGTCCGTCACGTGGAAGCCCTCTGAAGACTGGGTGGTGACGCCGGGCCTGCGCGTGGACGCGTACCACCTGGTGCCGGGCATGACCTTCACCGCGGTGGAGCCGCGCCTGTCCGTGCGCCACTCACTGACGGACACCCTCACGCTCAAGGGCGGCGCGGGCCTGTACCACCAGCCGCCCACCGTGCTCGTGCACGTGCCCGCCTTCGACACCGCGAGCCTGCGCTACGGCCTTCAGTCCGGCGCGCAGTTCGACGTGGGCGCGGAGTGGAAGGCCTTCGAGGGGCTGGAGCTGAGCGCGGACGCGTACTTCAACCCGCTGTCCCGCGCGGTGGAGTTCGACCTGGTGGACGTAGCGGAGAACCGCCGCCGCCGGGGCGGCCTGGGCGAGGACCCCGCCACCACCGGCTACGCCTACGGCTTCGACCTGATGGCCCGTCACCCACTGGGCCGCCACTGGTTCGGCTGGGTGTCCTACAGCTTCCTCCAGAGCAAGCGGAAGGCGCGCTTCGGACGCATCGGCGACGACAACCGCGTGCTGGAGACGGTGGAGGGCACGCTGCCCTTCGCCTTCGAGCAGGCGCATACCTTCAACGCCGCGCTCAGCTACAAGTTCGGCAACAACTGGACCGTGGGCACGGTGGTGCACTTCAACACCGGCCGTCCGGAGACGGGGCAGATCACCTCCCAGACGCAGCGCTGGGTGACGAACGGCGACGGCTCGACGGAATGGGTGCGGCAGGACTTGGACCGCACGCAGCGGCTGGCGCCGTTCTTCCGCGTGGACGCGCGCATCGCGAAGTCGTGGGCCTACCAGGACTTCACGCTAGATGCATCGCTCGACGTGCTCAACCTCTCCGCACAGCAGGAGGTGGTGGCCTACGAGTACCGCTCCGAAGGCGGCGACTACGAGGGCTCCCCCCACAAGGACGTCCGCCCCGTGCGGGTCCCCATGCGCATCCCCGTCATCCTCCCCCTCTTCGGGCTCAAGGCGACCTACTGACATGCGACGCGCACTCGTCACTTCCCTGGGACTGCTGGCCTTCACCACCGCTGGCTGCGACCGCTATCCCGAGGACCCCATCTTCGCGTACGGCCGCGCGCTCCACCGCGACGGCACGCCGCGCTCCGGGGAGACGCTGACCCTGGAGCGGCTGGAGGACGACGTCTTCACGCCGCTCACCACCGCCACCACGGAGGCCTCGGGCGACTTCACCCTGGAGATGCTGTCCGGGGACGCCGTGCGCGAGGAGGACTACTACAGCCGCTCGAACCGCCTGCGGCTGGCGCTGCCGCTGGACGCGGACGGCAGCGGCACCTTCCTGTCGTTCACCATGCAGGACGACGTGGAGCTGCCCACGCTGAAGCCGTGGGATGCGCGCCCGATCGTGGGCAGCAGCGACCAGGGCCCCACCGTGGCCTTCCCGCCCGCGCCCCCGGCACCTCCCGTGCCGGAGACCGGCGACACGCTGGAGCTGCTCGCCGACGACGGTTCGACGATTCCCCTGCTGCCCACCGCCCCGGAGCCCCTGCTGTGGGTCACGTCCGGCGGCGAGCTGCTCTGGCGGCAGAAGGGCACGGAGTCCCCATGGACGCCGAGCCCGTACGTGCTGGAGGACTTCGCCGCGCCCCAGGTGCGGCTGCGCGCCGCCAGCATGGGCTCGTGGTTGTTCTCTCCGCTGGGCGGTGAGCCCAGCTCCGTCTATTTCCGGCAGGAATGGCGCACCGGCGCCGAACCGCTGCCCGCGGGGACGCTGCGCCCCATCAGTCGCGGCGCGACGTGCGAGCCGTCCTTTCCGGATGTCTGTCCATGGACGGATGGCCTGCTCACCCCGGTGGACTTCTGGGAGAAGGAGACCGACCCCCGCTTCCACAACGTCGTCATCACCCTGCCCCAGCCGGCCCTGCCACGCCGCGCGGTGGTGCGCGGGCTGCACTACCTGCAAGGCAGGGGCGGTAGGGATTGGCTCGTCCTGGAGGGCAGTGTCGACGGCGAGCAGTGGCAATCCCTGGCGCGCGTCGTACTGCGGGACATGAGCCCGCAGGAGCAGTCCCTGCGCGATGCGACGTTCGGCCTCTACACCGAGCCTGCCGAGGGGGCATCTCCCTATGGGGACGGGATGCTCCGCCTGGGCGTCCAGGAGCCGGTCTTCCAGGACGTGCCCCTCACCCCCACCGGGCCCGTGCGCTTCGTGCGGCTCTCCGTGGAATCCCTTATCTACGACGGCACCGCCCCACCCGCTGAGTTCTATACCCTCTCCGAACTGTCCATCTTTGAATAGTCATTGCGGATGACCCTCCAACCCCCGGAAGTTGCTTGTCTGAGTGGAGCCCGGGAGTCCTGCCCAATCAAATAAATCAAGAAATAAAGGGCGAACCGTTCTTCCTCTGTAGCACCGCTCATTCGTGCCCGAGGAGGGCTCCAATGATTGCGCTGACCTGGACGTATGGACAGCTCCTCAAGGGATTGACGGAGCGGGTGCGCCGGGTGCTGCTGGTGCAGGTGCTCATCCTGGCGCCGAGCTTCGGGGTGCTGGAGCTGGACCCATGGGGTCCTTCGCACCGGGGACTTTCCCTGACACGTCTGGCGCTGTGGGGCTGCGCCGTGGGGCTGTTGTGGGCCCTGCACCGGTATGCCTTCGGGCGCACGCGGGTGGCGTCGTGGCAGCGCGTGCTGTGGGTGACGGCGCTGTGCTGGCTGGGGCAGTGGATGGGCGGCTTCGTCGCGCTGGAGGCGCTGCCGCACTCGCTCCAGCAGTGGTCCGGGGCGCGGTGGATCCACGTGGGCTTCACGGTGCTGTTCTTCTGGGCGGCGACCGCGCTGCTCTACCGGCTGGCCGCGCCCGTGCCGGAGCCTGAAGCCGGTCCCGCCGCGCCCACGGGCCCCGCGTCCCTGTCCGGCAAGAAGCGCTTCACGCGCGCGGAGCGTCCAGCGGGAGCCTGAGCCTCGCGCGGCAGCCTCGGCCGTCCGTGCGGTTCTCCAGGCGCAGGCTGCCTCCGTGCGCTTCGGCGATCTGCCGGCTGAGCGCCAGGCCGATGCCGCTGCCCTGGGGCTTGGTGGTGAAGAAGGGCACGAAGAGGTTCGCGGTGTCCGCGAGGCCCGGGCCTTCATCCTCCACCCAGACCTCCACGGCGCCCGGCGCGTGCACCGCCCAGGAAACCCAGACACCGCCCGTGCCCCCTTCCGACAGGACGGCGTCCACTGCATTGCGCACCAGGTTGATGAGCAGTTGTTCCAGCTGATCTCCATCGCCGGGCACGGTGAGGACGGGGCCCGGGCGCACGGCGACGGGACGGCGCGGCTCCAGGGCCACCACCCGCCGCACCCAGGGCTCCACTTCGACGGGGCCCAGGGTGGGCGGCGGCAGGCGCGCGAGCCGCGCGTGGGCGGACATGAAGCGGGACAGGGCTTCTGCTCTGCGGGCGATGATGCCCAGGCCGTGACGGGTGTCCTCCTCCCAGTCCGCGGGGCGCGGCACCTGGGTGACGGTGTCCCGGAGGGCGTCCGCGATGGATTGGATGGGGGTGAGGGAGTTGTTGATCTCGTGGCTGAGCACGCGGACCAGCCGGCGCCAGGCTTCGCGCTCCTCTTCGCGCAATGCCAGACGCAGGTCGGTGAGCACGATGAGTTGGTGGGGCTGGCCGCCTTCGCGGAAGGTGCCGCGCCACAGCTCGTAGGGGCCGCCGTCCTGCTGCGCGAAGACGCGCGTGAGGCGGCGAGGGGCGGGGCCTTCCAGCAGGTCGCTCCAGCCGAGGGCTTCGGCGCGCTGGCCCAACAGCTGCGCGCGCGGCAGGCCCACGAGCCGGGCGCCCGCGCGGTTCACCAGCTTGAGGGTGCCGGAGGCGTCGAAGGCGAGCACCGCGACGTCGATGGCCTCCATGACCTGGCCCAGCAGGGCGCCGGCCTCCATCGCGCCCAGGCGCTGTTCGCGCAGGGTGTCCCCCAGGGCGTTGACCTCCATGAGCACCTCCCCGAGCGGATCCCCCGCGCGTCCGCCCCGTCCGCGCACGGAGTAGTCGCCTTCACGCAGGGCGGCCAGCAGGCCCGCGACGGTGTGCAGGGGCCGCACGACGCGCTCACGGAGCGCCAGACAGGCTCCGGCGTGGATGCCCACCACGAGCACGGACAGCGTCCAGCGCACCTTGGCGGTGAAGTCCCCCGTCCACAGGAGCGCCAGCGTCACGAGGACCGCGGGCAGCCCCGCGAGGACCGCGAGCCACATCACGCGCAGGTCGTATGGCACTCGTGCGTTCGGTTCGTGCGCATCGGGCTTCGTGATGCGCGGGTCATGCGGTGCCGGGTGACCGCGGCTCACCTTGCGCCCTTGATGCCGTAGTACTGGAGCCGCCGGTAGAGCGCGCTGCGCGACAGGCCCAGTGCCTTCGCGGCTTCGCTCACGTTGCCGTCATGCCGGCCGAGGGCGCGCTCGATGAGGTAGCGCTCCACTTCTTCCAGCGTCATCTCCTCCAGGCGCGCGCTCCCTCCGCCCGGAGGGCCCATCCGCTTGAGCAGCAGGTCCTCCGCCTCCACGCGGTCCCCCACCGCCATCAGCAGCGCGCGCTCCACCGCGTGCTCCAGCTCGCGCACGTTGCCCGGCCACGGGTACGCGATGAGCGCCTCCAGTGCCCCCGGTGCCAGGTGGATGTTGGGACGGCCGTAGCGCTGCCCCTGCGCCGCCAGGAAGTGCGTCGCGAGCAACGGGATGTCCTCGCGCCGCTCCCTCAGCGGAGGCAACTGCACCTCCACCGTGTTGAGCCGGTAGAGCAGGTCCTCGCGGAAGCGGCCCTCCGCCACCGCCCGGCTCAGGTCCACGTTCGTCGCGCTCACCACGCGCACGTCCACGCGCCGCGTCCGCGACGAGCCCACCGGGTGCAACTCCCCCGTCTGGAGCACCCGCAGCAGCTTCGCCTGCTGCGTGAGCGGCATGTTCCCAATCTCATCCAGGAAGAGCGTGCCGCCGTCCGCCAGCTCGAAGCAGCCGATGCGGTCCGCCTTCGCATCCGTGAAGGCGCCCTTCACGTGACCGAAGAGCTCGCTCTCGAAGACGCCCTCGGACAGGCCGCCGGAGTTCACCGCGACGAAGGGCCGGTCCGCGCGCGTGCTCGCCGAGTGGAGGAGGCGCGCCACCACCTCCTTGCCCGTGCCGTGCTCTCCCGTCACCAGCACCGGCGCCGACGACGGCGCCACCCGCTCGATGAGCCTGCGCACCGGCTGCATCGCCCGCGACTCGCCCACCAGCGGAGAGCGGCCGCCCTGCTCGCGGCGCAGGTGCTGGTTCTCCTCCTCCAGCCGCCGGCCGCGCTTCAACGCCCGGGACAGCTCCAGCTGCGTGCGCAGCGTGGCCAGCAGGCGCGTGTTGTCCCAGGGCTTCTGCACGTAGTCGCGCGCGCCCAGGCGCATCGCCTCCACCGCGCCCTCCACGCTGCTCCACGCCGTCATCACCACCACGGGCAGCAGCGCATCCCTCGCGCGCAGCTCTCCCAGCAGGTCCAGGCCCTCGCGCCCGGACGTGGTGTCGCGCGCGTAGTTGAGGTCCATCAACACCAGGTCGACGTCCTCCGCGTCCAGCGTGGCCTTCACGCCCGCGGGGGACTGCGCGCTCACCACCGTGTAGCCGTCGCGCTTGAGCAGCAGCCGCAGCGCCTCCAGCACGTCCGGCTGGTCGTCGGCCACGAGGACACGGGTGGTACGCGGAGAGGGAGCGGTGGGTTCGGACACGGAGGACGCCACGGTTTGGGACTGTGCCAGAAAGGAGGGAACTCAGTCGGCCCGGAGCGCGATGATGGGGTCCACGCGCGTCGCCCGTCGAGCGGGCAGCCACGACGCCCCCAGCGCCACCCCGGTCAAGAGCAGCGCGACCCCTCCGAACGTCCACGGGTCGTCCGCCGACACGCCATACAGCAGCGACCCCAACAGCCGCGCCAGCCCCAATGACAGGCACAGCCCCACCGCCACGCCCGCGAGCGACAGCCGCAGGCCCTGCGCCAGCACCAGCCGCAGCACGTCGCCTCGCGCGGCCCCCAGCGCCATGCGGATGCCCAGCTCCCGCGTGCGCTGCGACACCGAGAAGGCGATGACGCCCGACAGCCCCAGCGCCGCGAGCAGCAGCGCGACGCCCGCGAACAGGCCCATCACCAGCGCGGACAACCGACGCGGGCCCGTGGACTGGTCCATCCGGCGCGTGAGCGAGGACACGTCGAACAGCGGCAGGTCCGCGTCCACCGCGCGCACCTCCGTTTCCACCTGGACGCGCAAGGCCTCCGGGTCCCCGGACTTCACGCGCACCGCCAGGCCCATGGACACGTCCGGCAGCTGTGACAGCGAGTAGTACGCCGCCGGGCGCGCCGGCACGTCCAGGCCCCACTCGTGCAGGTCGTCCACGATGCCCACCACCGTGGTCCACTGCATGTCCTTGCCGTGAAGCTTCACCCGCTGCCCCAGCGCGTCGCCCTTCGGCCAGAAGAGGTCCGCGAAGGAGCGGTTGATGACCACCGCCCAGGGCGCGTCCGGCCCGTCCCCGTCCTCCAGCAACCGCCCCTGCCGCAGGTGGACGCGCAGCGCGTGCAGGTAGCCGGGGGTGGCGGCGCGGAACTCCACCGCCTTCCACAGCTCGCCCGGCTGGCGCGTGCGCCCCTCGATGTCGAAGCTGTTGTCCATGGAGCCGCCCAGCGGGAGCACGTTCGTCAGCCCCGCGGACTCCACGCCCGGCAGCGCCTGGAGCCGGGGCACCAGGGCCTGCAGGAAGGCCGCCTGCTTCGCCGGGTCCGGGTACTGCACCTTGGGCAGCGCGAGCTGCCCGGTGAGCACGCCGTCCGACTCGAAGCCCGCATCCACGCGCTGGAGCGCGAGGAAGCTCTTCATGAACAGGCCCGCGCCCACCAGCAGCACCAGTGCGAGCGATACCTGCGCCACCACCAGCGCCGCGCGCAGCCGGCCCGTGCGGTGGCTCCCCGTGGCGCGTGCTCCCTCGCGCATCGCCGCGTGCAGGTCCACGCGGCTGGCCTGGAGCGCGGGCACCAGCCCGAAGAGCACGCCCGTGAGCACCGACACCCCCAGCGTGAAGAGCACGGAGGCCACGTCCAGCTTCACGCCCTGGGCCCGGGGCAGGCCCTCGCCCACCGTGGCCACCAGCGCGTCCGTGCCCCACAGCGCCAGGAGCAGCCCCACCGCGCCCGCCACCAGCGACAGCACCAGGCTCTCCGTGAGGAACTGCGCCACCAGCCGTAGCCGGCCCGCGCCCAGCGCCGCGCGGATGGATACCTCGCGGCCCCGGGACACCGCCCTCGCGAGCAGCAGGTTGGCCACGCTGGAGCACGCGACCAGCAGCACGAAGCCCACCGCGCCCCAGAGCAGCCACAGCGTCTCGCGGACGCCGCCCACGATCTGGTCCTCCAGCGGCTTCACGCTCATGGACCAGCCCCACTCCCGGTACCGGCTCATCAGGTCCGCCGGGCGCGCGTTGCCCATGCGCACCAGGTCCGCGCGCGCTCCATCCAGCGTCATCCCCGGCTTGAGCCGCGCCATCACGTTGAGGAAGCGGTTGCCGCGCCGGGCCTCCGCCTGCTGCTCGGGCGCGGGCGCGAGGGGCAGCACCACCTCCGTGTCCTCCGGATAGACGGCGCCCGGGGGCAGCACGCCCACCACCGTGTGCGGCACGCCGTCCAAGCGCAGCACGCGCCCCAGCACCTCCGGGTCCTTCGCGAAGTGGGTGCGCCACGCGGCGTCCGTGAGCACGACGACCTTGTCCTGGCCCGGCGTCTCCTCCTCCTGCGTGAAGCCCCGGCCCAGCACCGGCGCGACGCCCAGCGTGGGCAGGAAGGACGCCGTGGCGACGACGACGTGCAGGCGCCGGGGTGAGTCCCCGCCGGTGAGCGTCATGTCGTTGGGGCGGAAGGCCGCCAGCGACGTGAAGGCCTGCGTGTGCGTGGTCAGGTCCCGGTACTCGGGGATGGAGTTCGACACCTCCTTCAGGCCGAAGGCGTCGAAGTTCGGGGCCAGCAGCACCAGCCGCTCCGGCTGGGTGAACGGCGGCGGGGTGAGCAGCACGCCCTTCACCACGCTGAACACGGCGCTGTTCGCGCCGATGCCCAGGGCCAGCGTCAGCACCGCCACCGCCACGAAGCCGGGGGCGTTCTTCAGGGAGCGCCACGCGTAGCGCAAGTCACCGAGCAGGTGTTCCATGGCCGTGTGCCCCTGCCCTTCAGCGAAGCTGTTCGTCCTGCACGACGCGGCCGTCGAACAGGCTCACCGTGCGCGTGGCGATGCGCGCGTGTGCCGGGTCGTGCGTCACCATGCAGAGGGTGGAGCCCGCCTTGTGCAGGTCGGACAGCAGCTGCATCACCGCCTCGCCGTTCTTCGAGTCCAGGTTGCCCGTGGGCTCGTCCGCCAGGAGGATGAGGGGGTCTCCCGCCACGGCGCGCGCCACCGCCACGCGCTGCTGCTGGCCGCCGGACAGCTGCCCCGGCAGGTGCCGCGCCCGGTGCGCCATGCCCACGCGCTCCAGGGCCCGCTCCACGCGCTGCTTGCGCTCCTGCGCGGGCAGCCCCCGGTAGGTGAGCGGCAGCTCCACGTTCTCGAAGACGGTGAGGTCGCCGATGAGGTTGAAGCTCTGGAAGATGAAGCCGATGTGCTGGTTGCGCACCTTCGCCCGGTCCGTGGGCGACAGCTCCAGCACGCTCCGGCCATCCAGCAGGTAGCTGCCGCGCGTGGCGGTGTCCAACAGCCCCAGCACCGCGAGCAGCGTGGACTTGCCGGAGCCGGACGGGCCGACGATGGCCACCCATTCGTTCTGGCGGATGGTGAGCTGGATGTTGGAGAGGGCGTGCGTCTCCACCTCCTCCGTCTCGAACACCTTGGTGAGCCCGTCGAGCTGGAGCAGCGCCTTGCCCGGCACCGCGCCCGGGGCCACGGCCTTCGTCTCGCGGTCGTTCGTCATCGTCGTCATCATCGCAGCCTCACGCGCTCCACCGCATCCCACGCGGTCATGTCCGACAGCACCACCTGATCGCCTTCTGAAAGTCCCTGCACGACCTCCACCGCGTTCACCGAGCCGCGGCCCAGCTTCACGGGGATGCGCACCGCCTCGTCGCCTCCGGGCACGAGCCGGAAGAGCGCCAGCGTGCTCTCCGCCTGCGCTCCCGCCGGACGGCCCACGAACAGCACGTCGTCCAGCCGCTCCAGCTCCACGGTGCCCTCCACGGTGAGGTCCGGCCGGGCGCCCTTGGGCAGCGCGTCCGGCAGCGACACCTCCACGCGCACCGTGCCCTGGCTGGCCGCGGGGGCCACGCGCGCGACAGTGCCCTCCACCACGCCGTTGCGCGTGTCCACCTGCGCCTTCAGACCCGGGAGGATGTCGCGCGCCTGCGTCTCCGCGATTCGCAGCTCCGCCTTGAGCCGCTCCGGCTTCACCACCTTGGCCAGGAGCACGCCGGGCGTCACCCACTGGCCCAGCTCCAGCGGCAGCTCCTGGAGCACGCCGTCCTCGCCCGCGAGCACCTTCATGGACTCCACCTGCTGGCGGCGGAAGCGCGCCACGGCCTTGAGCCGCTCCACCTGCTCCTGCTGGGACGCGAGGCGCTGGCGCAGGCTCTGGGACATGACGTCCAGGCGCTGGCGCTCCAACTCCAGCCGCTGGTTCGCCTCCTCGGCCTTCTCCTGCGCCTGGCGCGTCTCCAGGTCGCCGACGAAGGCCTTCTGGAAGAGCGCCGCGTTGGCCTGCGCGCGGCGGGTGGCGTCGGCGGACTCGGCGGTGAGTGTGGCCACGGTGGCCTGCTGGGACAGCCGCTGCGTCTGGAGCAGCTCGCGCAGCTCCAGGAAGTCGCCCTCGGCGCTCGCGAGCTGGCGTTCGGCCTCCAGGGCCTGGAGCTGCACGTCCGGGTTGGACAGCTCCAACAGCAGCGTGCCGGCGGTGACGGTGGCGCCGGGACGCACGTGGATGCGCTCCACGCGGCCAGCGGTGTCGGCGGTGAGCCAGCGGATGGACTCGGGCACCAGCGACCCGGTGCCCTTCACCTGGCGCACCAGCGGACCGCGCTTCACCGTGTCCAGCCACACCGAGGCCTTGTCCACGGTGGGCGCGGCGGGGCGCAGCCGGGACAGCCCCACCGTCACCGCTACAAGCGCGGCGAGGCCCAGGGCGGCCAGGAGGTAGGGTTTGCGGCGGGGTGCTCGGGGCTTCGGGATGTCCACGCCCCGGGCCATAGCGAGCCGTGTGCCAGGACTTCGAGCCGGTCCAAGCGCCCGGAAACACGAGGGTGATGGGGGAAGGGCCGGCCGCGCTGACCGCTTGCGCGAAGGGCGCGTCCCAGGAACGGACACCGCGAAGAAGTGCACTGGGGCTGAATAGAAACAGCGTCAGGCCGTCTGCTTGCTCGGTTCAATTCCACACAATTTCGAGGAACACCCCATGCGCTCCACCGCCCTTCGGACGCGCGCCGGCATGCTGCTGGCCGCCACCCTTCTGCCCTTCTCCGCCTTCGCCGACACCCTGTACCTCCAGCTCACGGAGGTGGGCAGTGAGGTGGACGCCAGCGGCCTGACCGCGAGCACCGTGACGGAGCGCACGCGCTATGGCATCAGCGAGGCGCTGAAGAACGCCACCACGGAAGCCATCCTGATGGCCCCCCAGCACGAGGGTTCGCCCGACGTGACGGTGAGCGCGAAGGTGACGCGGGCCGGGGAGAAGTACCGGCTGACGTACCTGCTGAGCACGACGCACTCGCCGGTGCGCACCAAGACGCTGTCGTACGACTTCGTCAATCCCAGCCTGAGCGACAAGGGCTCGGTGGCGATGGCGAAGGCGGTGCTGGACGAGGCCCAGAAGCTGGACGCCGCGAGCCAGGAGACGCCGGTGGCCTCCGCTGAGGTGCCCGAGGCCGCGGGTTCAGGCTCGCTGGTGTCTGAGCGCGCGCACGGTGACGTGTCCGGGTACGACGGGATGGCCGGCGATTCGACGGGGCGCGAGCTGGAGGTCGAGGAGCCGCGCCGCCGGGGCGGTGGCCGGACGAACCTGGACCTGGGTCTGGCATTGGGCTTCAACAGCCCTTCCGGCATCTTCGGCGGTGAGCTGGAGTACCGGGTGGTGCCCATCCTGGGACTCAACCTGAGCGCCGGCACGGGCGCCTGGGGCATCCGGGTGGGGCCGCTGGCGCGCCTGTATCCGCTGGGTGAGTCGCGCACGAGCCCCTTCCTGGAGGCGGGCATGAGCTTCAACCTGGGCACGAAGTCGACGAGCACGCTCACCCTCAACGGCGAGACGGAGGAGTTCACGACGGAGAAGCTGCCCACGCCGGTGGCGACGCTGGCGGTCGGCATGCGTCAGTCGATGGGCCCCATGTACCTGGGTCTGCGCGCGGGCTGGGGCTTCCGCCTGCGTGAGGACAACTGGCGCACGTCGGACGGCCGCGACCCGAACCTCCTCGACGACCTGGACATCGCCACCAGCCAGCACGGCGGTTTCCTGGCCAGCGTCACGCTGGGCGTGACGCTCTTCTAGGCGATGCTACGGATGAGGCGCGGGAGTGGGTGAGCCCGCGTCCTGCCACGAGAGGGGCAGAAACGGTGAGGGCCCGTCGCCCAGCGCATCAGGGGACGCGCTGCCGGGTTCTCCGAGCGTGGAGGGCACGCCAGCGTCCTCGGGCTTCGCGACATCCGGCTGGCCGTCAATGAGCCGCCTGAGGATCCGGCCATCCCGGTGGATGGCGTAGCTCGCTCCCGAGTCCAGCGCTGGATGCGTGCGGCCGCACGCCTTCGGGGCTTCGTCGATGCGAATGAAGATGACGTCGCCCTGCCGGACGACGCGGTACTGCTGGGACTCCCAGCGGCTTCCACAGGACACGGAGGTGTCCCGCGGTGGAAGCAGGTCCCGGGCGGCGACGGTGAGTGCTCGCAGGGTGTCTCCATCCAGTTCGTACACCGTGCCTTCGGTCCCCAGTGAGACAGCGGGGTGCGCGAAGAACGGCGGGAAGGTGATGGAGGGGTCCTCTTCGTAGTTCGCAGGAGACGGTGCGGCGGCTCTCATGCAGCCCGCCAGGACGAGCGCGGAGGCCAGGATGAAATGGGTCTTCTTCATGAAGGCTCCTGGCGGCTACTTCCCATCGATCCGGTAGTGCGTCTCATCCTGCCAGGTGACCGTACCCAGCACTTCCTGGCGCCATCCACCACGGAGTCCACCGGTCCACTTCATCAGTTCGCCTGTCACCGGGATGTACTGGAAGAAACCATCGCACGAGGGATGGTCCAGGTCGTCGGAGTTCGAGAAGAACGCGACGATCGAAAGAGGAACCTTCCTTCCTCCCAACTCCATGACCCATCCATGGACACGTCCCATGGAGACGATCATCCGGAGGTCGCCGTCGGAGAGGTGCCCTTCGTAGGGATGGTTGTGCAGGGCGAAGACGTACTTGAGGCTTCCTGGCGGGAACCGGGCGTCATCGACCGTCTCGGGCAGCAGGCAACTGCGTCTTCGGTCCAGGTCGTCCTGCGCTGACTGGTCTGTCAGCATGCTCATCTCGTACTTGCCGACCGGCGTGTAATACAGCCAGGCGCAGTACTCCTTCGAGACGCGCCAGCGGACATCGAAGGCCTGGGTTCCCTTGCGTCCCGCGGTCGCATGGGGCTGGGAAAGAATCACGGGACACGCGGCCATCAACGCGTCAGAGAAGGTGTCGAACGGGCCGAAGCCGGGCATCGGTCCCGGAAGGCTTGCCAGTCTTTCTCCGGCTCTGCCCCGGACGACACCGGGTGTGGGCTGGGGTGCGGAGCACGACAGGCTCGCGAGCAGCCCTGTCATCCACAACCATCGCCAACGCATAGCCATGCACCCAGCGTATCCCGTCCAGGTACGATCGCGCCATGCCGGCCTCCCTGCTTGAAGTGTTCCTGGACCATGCCCGTCACGAACCCTCGCGCCCGTTGCTCTCGTTCGAGGGGGCTTCGTACACGCGAGGGCAGCTGGCGGAGCGGGTCACCGCGTTTGCTCGCGGACTCAAGGCGCGGGGACTGGCGGCTGGCGACCGCGTCGCGCTCTTCCTGGAGAACAGCGACGCGTTCGTCGTCACCTGGCTGGGTGTCCAGGCCGCGGGCTGCGTCGCCGTGCTCGTCAACACCGCTTACCGGCAGGTGGAGCTGGCCCACATCCTCTCCGACGCGGAGGTGAAGGTCTGCGTCACCGGCACCTCCGGCGCATCGGAGCTCGCGCCGCTGCGTGAACAACTGCCCTCGCTCCAATGGCTCATCACCGTGGAGCCGCCTCCCCCCGGGCTCCCCGCGTCCCTGCCCACCGTCGCCTTCGACGCCATCGTGGAACTGGGCGCTGCCTCCACCGCGGCCCTGCCGCTGCCCCGCGCGGAGGACCTCGCCGTGCTGGGCTACACGTCCGGCACCACCGGCCGCTCCAAGGGCGCCATGCTCCAGCACCGGCAGCTGCTCGCCAACGTGCGCGCTGTCACTGAAGCGTGGCGCTGGACCGACGCGGATCGGCTGCTGCTCACCCTTCCGCTCTTCCACACCCACGGCCTCATGGTGGGCCTCCACGGCACCCTCTTCACCGGCGCCAGCGTGGACCTGCGCCGCCGCTTCGTCGCTTCCGAAGCGCTCACCGCCCTGCACGACGATGCGTCCCTCACCCTCTTCTTCGGCGTGCCCACCATGTACGGCCGCCTCCTGGAGGAGTCCCGCCGCACCGGCGTGACGCCGCACCCCTTGCGCCTGTGGGTCTCCGGCTCCGCCCCCCTGAGCCCCCAGCTGTGCCTGGACATCGAGGCGCGCTTCGGCGCCCGCATCCTGGAGCGCTACGGGATGACGGAGACCCTCATGAACACCACCCAGCCCTACGACGGCGAACGCCGCCCCGGCACCGTGGGCATGCCCTTCCCCGGCCAGGAGGCCCGCGTCGTGGACGTGCGCTCCCGTAAGCCCCTGCCCCGCGGCGAGACGGGCGAAATCGAGGTCCGCGGCCCCCACGTCTTCACCGGCTACTGGCGCCGCCCGGACGCCACCGCCGAAGCCTTCGACGCCGATGGCTGGTTCCGCACCGGCGACCTGGGCGAATGGGACCCGGACGGATTCCTGCGCATCACCGGCCGGGCTCGGGAGCTCATCATCAGCGGTGGCTTCAACATCTACCCCCGCGAAGTCGAAGAGGTCCTCACCGCGCACCCCGCCGTCGCCGAGGCCGCCGTCCTGGGCCTGCCCGACCCGGACTTCGGTGAGCAGGTCGTCGCCGTCATCGTCCCCCACCCCGGTGCCCCCACCGACGCCCAGGCCCTGGTGGACTGGTGCAGGGAACGGCTCGCCGCCTTCAAGAAGCCGCGCCGCGTCGTCTTCACCGACGCCCTGCCTCGCAACGCCTTGGGAAAGGTCCAGAAACACATCCTCAAGGAGCGCCTGGCCGGCTCCCAGGACACACCCACCGCCACCTGACCAACAAAACCCACACTGTCCCCTGGCCGAACTGGCGCGCGGACCTACCTTCTGCGGCGAGAGAAAATGGAGCCACCGCCTGAAGTCCGACCCCATCCGCATCCCGTCCAGTCCGCCCCCGGCCTCCCGGCCGACAGGGGGCCCGGACCGAGTGCGGTCAGTGGGGGGAGCCCGCGCATGAAGCGGTTGCTCATCGTGGACGACGAGCTCGCCATCGTGGAGGCGCTCGAGGACATCCTGTCCCTCGAAGGCTACGACATCGTCACCGCGTACAACGGCGACGAGGGCCTTCAGCGGCTCCTGGCGTCCAAGCCGGACCTGGTGCTGTTGGACTTGATGATGCCGGTGATGGACGGCGGCGAACTCCTGCGCCGCATCCGCGCCCATCCGGACCTGTGCGACCTGCCCGTGGTGGTGATGAGCGCGGGCCGCCTCACGGACGAGGAGCGCCGCGCCAGCTCCCACTTCCTCGCCAAGCCCTTCGAGCTGGACGACCTCTTGGGCACCATCGCGGAGCAGCTGCCCGCGGACGGGGCCCGCGCCTGACGGGCGCCTAGCCCGGCGTCGCGCGGAAGAGGACGTCCCGGTAGTACTGCAGCTCGCTGATGCTGGAGCGCAGGTCCGCGAGCGCGGTGTGCCCGGAGGGCGGCTTGCGCGGCTCCACCAGCGCCGGGTACCAGGCGCGGGTAATCACCTTGAGGCTCGTCACGTCCACCATGCGGTAGTGCAGGTAGCGGTCCACCATGGGCATGTGGTCGATGAGGAAGCGCCGGTCCGTGTGGATGGAGTTGCCCGCGAGGATGCCTTCGCCCAGGTCGCAGTAGTCCGCGATGAAGGACGTCACCTCGCGCTCCACCACGCGCAGGGACGACGTGGACGCGCGCACCTTCTCCAGGAGGCCGTTCTTCGTGTGCATCTCGCGCACGACGGGCTCCATGCGCTGGAGCATCTCCTCCGGCTGCCAGACGACGCGCTCGAACTCGCCCAGGGGGCGCAGGTCCGGGCCGGTGACGATGATGCCCACCTCGATGATGCCGCAGGTATTGGGGTCCAGCCCGGTCATCTCCAGGTCGAGCCACACAAAGCGGATGTCACGGGAAGCCATGTCCGGAAGGGTCCTGGTCGCGAAGAGGGAAACGTCCCTATAGCAGCCCGGAGCCCCGGCGCATCTCCTCCGTGGACGAATCCTCCTGTCGCGCCCGCACGTCCGAGCACCGGACAAGCCGGTCGCGGGCCTAGAAGTCCACCAGCGCCTCGGCGGTCCACACGCCTTCCGTCCCCTGGCGCACGGAGACGTCGGTGAACGACGCGCCCGTCACCGCCACGTGGGTGCCATGGCGCGCCTGTCCCGCGCGCTCGCCGAAGCCGTGGCCGAAGAGGTTCAGCCCGTCCAGCCGCACCACGAAGCACTGGAAGCGCAGGTGCCGTCCGGCCATCGCGCCCACCACCGCGCGCAGCCAGTCCGCGAGCAGCTGCTCATGGTCCGCGGACTGGCAGGCCACCTCCAGCTCCTCGTGCGCCTCCACACTCCGAGGGTCCGTCACCAACGCGCAGAGTCCCAGCGCCGCCATCTCGAAGGCCTGCTCCATGGAGCGGCCCACCCCCCGCACCCCGAGCAGCTCCTCGCGCGTGAAGTGCTCCCAGTGCGTCCGGGGCCTGCGGTCTTCCGCATGCACGGTTTCCACGTCCATACGACCTCCTCATGTCCTCGTCGTCATCCGCTTCCGCTCCTGCCACTCGCACGCCCCGTCAGAACCACCACCCGCCCGCCATGTCCGGCGCCACGCCCTCCGGCCGGGCCGGGCTGGCCTCCCGGGCGCGCGTGAGCCAGCGCCGCAGCTCGTCCTGGGTGAGCGCGGGGAAGATGTCGTAGGCCTCGGAGACCTCGCGCAGCGTGGGGTCCAGCGTCAGCGCGTGCACGGCGTCCGCGCGGCCGCGGATGAGCTCCAGCGCGCGCGGCGTCGCCACGCCCACCGCCACGATGCGCCGGCGCGCGCCCTGCTGCTTCAGCGCCAGGAGCGCCGCGGCCATGGTGGCGCCCGTCACCATCCCGTCATCCACCAGCAGCGCCGTGCAGCCGCGGATCCGCGGCGTGAGGCCGCCTCGCAGCTGCCGGGCCTGATGCTCCACGTCGTCCACCTCCTCGTGCACGAAGCGCTGGAGCGTCTCCCCGGGCAGCTTCGCCTGGCCCGCCGCCTGCGGGTCCAGGTACAGCCCGCCGCCCTCCGTCACCGCGCCCAGCATGAGGCGGCCCCCCGGCACGCGCAGCCGGCGCGCCACCCACAGGTCCAGGGGAGCCCTCAATCCCCGGGCCACCTCGTACGCCACGCGCAGCCCGCCGCGTGTCAGCCCCAGGACGTACACGTCTCCGGAGCGGTAGGGCATCAACACCCCCGCGAGCTTCTGTCCCGCCTCCGCCCTGTCCCGGAAACGCATTGGCCAGCCTCCACCCCCGGAAGGTGCGCTTCGCTCCGGAGTGTGTCGGCGGAGGCACGTTCAGTGGCTCTCCTGGCGGCATGCCCGGGGGGCCAGGGCGCCACGAGCACCTCCCGCGCTAGGGTGCGGCCCCATGACGCCC
The DNA here is from genome assembly GCF_003611625.1 of Corallococcus sp. CA054B. NCBI lineage: Bacteria > Pseudomonadati > Myxococcota > Myxococcia > Myxococcales > Myxococcaceae > Corallococcus > Corallococcus sp. CA054B. The sequence continues at coordinate 10,936 of NZ_RAVY01000093.1, read as the reverse complement.
ATCGCCCTCGTCGTCGGCAGTGCCAGTCCCCACCTCGGCCGTGCGCTCGCCCAGGCGTTCGGCGCGGAGCCGGTGGGGGTGAAGCGGGAGCGCTTTCCAGATGGAGAACTGCACATCGAGGTGCCCCCGGAGGAGGTGCGAGGCCGCCGCGTCGTCATCCTCCAGTCCTCCACCCCACCCGTGGGCGAGAACCTGATGGAGCTGCTGCTGCTCGCGGACGCGTGCTGGCGGGCGGGCGCGGCCTCGATGGAGGCGGTGATTCCCTATGTCGGGTACGCGCGCCAGGACCGGCGGGCCCGGCCGGGCGAGCCCCTGGGCGGACGTCTGGTGGCCGACATGGTGTCCCACGGCCGCTTCACGCGGGTGTTCACCGTGGACCTGCACAACCCGGCGCTGGAGGGCTGCTTTGGCGCCCCGCTGGAGCACCTGTCCGCGCTGCCGCTGCTGGCGGACGCGCTGCGCCCCCACGTCACCGACACGACCGTGGTGGTGGCGCCGGACCTGGGCGCGGTGAAGCGCGCGGAGGCGCTGGCGAAGCTGCTCGGCCGCCCGTGGGCGGTGGTGCACAAGGCGCGGCTGAGCGGCAACGAGGTGGAGACGCTGGGCCTGTTGGGCCAGGTGCGCGGCATGCGCCCCATCCTGGTGGACGACATGGTGTCCACCGGCGGCACGCTGGCGGCGGCGGCGAAGGAGCTGAAGGGCGAGGGCTGCGTGGACGACTTCATCCTCGCCACCACGCACGCGCTGCTGGTGGGCCCCGCGCTGGAGCGCCTGCACGGCGTGCCGGTGAAGCGGCTGGTCAGCACGGACAGTGTGGAGCACCGGGAGGACCTGCCCTTCCCCCACCAGGTGGTGACGCTGGCCCCGCTGCTCTTGCGCGCACTGCGGCCCGACGCGCGTTAGTCTGCCCGGCCATGTCCGACACGCTTCTGACGCAGCTCGACGCCGGGGTCTTCTCCGTCACCTTCAACCGGCCGGAGAAGAAGAACGCCTTCACCCACGCCATGTACGAAGCCGCCACCGCCGCCCTCCAGGAGGCGGAGCGCCGCGAGGACGTCCGGGTGGTGCTCCTGTCCGGCGCGGGCGGCGCGTTCACGGCGGGCAACGACATTGGCGACTTCCTGGAGCACCCGCCCACGGGCGAGGACAGCGCGGTGTTCCAGTACCTGCGCGCCCTGGCGGGCCTCTCCAAGCCCGTGCTCGCGGCGGTGGAGGGCGCGGCGGTGGGCATTGGCACCACCATGCTCCTGCACTGCGACTACGTGGTGGCCGGGGAGAAGGCGCGCTTCAGCATGCCCTTCGTCAACCTGGGCCTGTGCGCGGAAGGCGCCAGCAGCCTGCTCCTGCCGCGCGCGGCGGGCTTCGCGCTGGCGTCGGAGCTGCTGCTCTTCGGCGACCCGTTCGACGCGGCCACCGCGCTGCGCGCCGGCATCATCAACAAGGCCGTCCCGGAGGCGCAGCTGAAGGAAGTGGCCACCGAGCGCGCCCGCGCCCTGGCCCAGCGCCCCGCCCAGGCCCTGAAGGTGACCAAGGCGCTCATCCGCGGCCCGCTGCGTGAGCAGGTGGACGCCGCCCTCAAGCGCGAGGGCGCCGAGTTCGTCCAGCGCCTCGCCTCCGACGAGGCGAAGGAAGCCTTCATGTCCTTCATGTCGCGCGGCCGGAAGTAGCGCTCCCCGCCGCGACGTCCGCATCACTCCCGGGTCCGCGTGCATGTCACGCGGACCCGGTGTCGTTTCAGGGACGGACTACCGGGGCGCGGGCGGCGCCTGCGGCGTCTTGGCCGGCTTGCCGGACAGGAAGGCCCCGATGCTCGCGCCCTGCGCCTCCTTCAGCGCGATGCACTGGTCCACGATCTCCAGCACCTGCCGCAGCACGCGCTCGGAGCCGGGCACCTTGTCCACGCGCGGCTCGAAGAAGGCGGCCACCTCCTGGCGCTTGCCCGCGTCGCAGTAGCCGGCGCCCATGTACGGCAGCCGCGAGCCCATGCCCTCCGGCAGCAGGCCCGGCTTGTCGTCCGTGCCCACCAGCGTGTCGAAGTTCGCCTTCAGGAACTCCACCGCGGTGTCGCGGGTGCGCGGGTCGCGCGACGCGCCCATCAGCAGCCACAGGTTCTCACGCATGTCCTGCTTCGGGTCGAGCAGCAGCTCCAGGTTCGCCTTCACCAGCTTCGGGTCGGTGACGTGGCTCAGACCGCCCAGCAGCTGCTGGCGCTGGTAGCGGCTCTGCTCCCCGCGCAGGGCCTCCATCAGCTTCGAGTGCAGGGCCGCGTCGCCGTGCTCCACCGCGATGGCGAGCACCGCGCCCACGACGTCCGGCGCCACCGCCTTGCGGTCCTTGAGCCACTGCTCCGCCAGCGTGCGCGCCTCCGCGATGAGCTTCGGGTCGTTGCCCTCGTTGCCGGCGAGTTCCAGCAGGCGCGGGCGCAAGAGGCGCATGTCCTCGCTCTCACCGGCGCGCGGCTTGAAGCCCAGCTTGCGCGCGCGCGGCCCGAAGGTGTCCCGGACGTAGCGGGCGCGGTCCGCGTCCTGCGCTTCCGGGAGCAGCCGCGACGACACCAGGTCCATCAGCTCCAGGCCCGCCTCCAGCACCTGCCGGTCCGGGTCCTCCGCCACGCCGGTGAGCAGCGGCAGCGCGTCCGCCGCGGGCATGAGCCCCGCCTTCGCCAGCGCCAGCGAGTCACTCAGCAGCACCACGCGCTCCGCGCGCGACAGCTTCGACAGGCCCGACTTCATCAGCTTCGCGTGCGCATCGCCCGCCAGGCGCATGCGGTAGTAGCCCGCGCCGTCCGCGTTGGGGAACACCCACGCCGGGCACGCCTTCGCCTCCGTCAGGGCGACCTCCGCCTTCTCCTCCGTCATCAGCGTGCACGCGGTGGCCTCCTTGGACGCGCCCGGGTACTTCACGCACACCGGCACCTTCCACGACTGCGCCTCCGGGGCCTTGGAGCCCAGGCGCACGTAGCGCTGCTGGGTGAGGGCCACGCGCGGCTTGCCGCCGTCACACAGCAGGGTCGCGGTGATGAAGGGCGCGCCCGTCTGGTCCAGGAAGCTGTTCATCACCTGGGCCACGTCCTTGCCGGACTCGGCGGACAGCGCGTCCAGGAAGTCCTTCGCGGTGGCGTTCTTGCCCGCGTGCGCGCGGATGTAGCGCTGGATGCCCTTCTGGAAGACGTCGCGGCCCAGCCACGTCTCCGCCATGGCCAGCACCGCGCTGCCCTTGCCGTAGGTGATGCCGTCGAAGGCGTTCTGGATGTCACCCGCGTTCTGGATGGGCTGGCGGATGAAGCGCGCGGCGACCAGGCTGTCCGCGTCCAGCGCGCCGTTGCGGTCCTGCACGCGCTCCACCGGCGCGTCCCACGTGGGCTGGTACGACTCCACGATGCGCGGGGTCATCCACGAGGCGAAGGACTCGTTGAGCCACAGGTCGTCCCACCACGCCATGGTGACCAGGTCGCCGAACCACTGGTGCGCCAGCTCGTGCACCTGCACGTTCGCGAACGCGCGCTGGCGCCAGACGGCGTCCTCCTCCGGCTTCGCCAGGATGAGGCGCGAGTTGAACGTGACGAGGCCCGGGTTCTCCATGGCCCCGCCCATCAGCGGCACCGCGAGCACGTCCAGCTTCTCGTAGGCGTACGGGATGCCGAAGTAGCCCTCCAGGCGCTCCAGGATTTCCGGCGTCACCTTCGCGGCCCACGCGCCTTCACTGGCCCGGCCGCGCGGCGTGATGATGCGCGTCTTCACCTGCTTCTGCCCCGCGTCGCGCGCGGGCAGGAAGTCGAACGGGCCCACGCCAAAGGCGATGAGGTAGCTGGGCAGGGGCTGCGTGGGGGCGAAGCGGTAGATGTGCCAGCCGTCCGCGCCCTTCTCCTCCGCCAGCTGCGGCGTGTTGGTGACGGCCACGTTGCCTTCCGGCACGTGGAAGGTGAGCTGCCACGGCACCTTGAAGCCGGGCTCGTCGAAGGACGGGAAGGCGCGGCGCGCGCCCAGCGGCTCGAACTGCGTGTAGATGTACCAGTCGCCGCCCTCGTTGACGCGGAAGGCGCCGGACGTCTCGCGCTCGGACGCGGTGCCCGTGTACGTGAGGTGCAGCTTCGCGCCGCCCACGGCCAGAGGCTTCTCCAGCGTCAGGCCGAGGAAGTCCTCGCCGGAGGAGGAGGCCTTGAGCGTCTGCGTGACGCCCGCCTGCTCCAGCGTGGCCTCCTTCACGATGAGGCCCTTGCCGTGCATCCAAATGATGTTGGTGGCCTTGGCCACCTCCAGCATCACGTCGACGGTGCCTTCGAAGGTCTCCGCCTTCGGATCCATCTTCAGGACGATGGCGTACTTCGTGGGCCGCACGTCGTCCGGCAGCCGCAGCGTGGGAGGCGTGGGCGCCGTGGATGCCTGGATGGCGGGCGGCGTTTCGACGGCACCGGGAGCGGGAGCGTTACCCTGACGGGCACCGCATGCCGCAAGGAAGGTTGCGGTGGCCAGGGCCACCGGACGGAGCAGGTTGGGCATGGCCGCGCAGTGTGGACCAGAGCAGCCTGGCAAGGTAGCGACGAGCGAGCGACGCGTGGCCTTGCTGTCAGGTCGTGTTCGCGATGGAGTGCGCCGCCGTGTCCGCTCCCCTCTCTTCGCATCCGCTGCCATCGCAAACGAACACCCCTCCCGAGGGGAAACGGCCGCCGGAGCACCTGCGCCGCATCATCGGCTCGCCGCCGGGCCCCATCGTGGCGTTCCTGACGCGCGGCGTCTGGGCGCTGCTCACGGCGATGTCACCCAAGGCGCGGGATGCGCTCGCACGCTTCGTGGCGAACCTGGCCTACACGCTGGGCATCCGCCGCAAGGTGGCGCTGGACAACCTGGCGCAGGCGATGCCGGAGAAGAGTGAAGCCGAGCGCCACGACATCGCGCGGGGTGCGTACCTCACCATGGCGCGCGTGGTGGTGGAGTCGCTGCCGTCCGGGGACCGGATGACGCCGGACTGGGACCAGCAGGGCATCGAGGGCGAGGAGGCGTTCGCGGCGCTGAAGGCGCACGTGGCCACGGGCAAGGGCGCGCTGCTGGTGACGGCGCACTTCGGCAACTGGGAGCTGGTGGGCCAGATGCTGATTCGCTGGGGCATCCCGCTCAACGCGCTGGTGCGGCCGCTCAAGGGCGCGCTGAACACGCGCATCGCGGTGAACCGGCTGGGCGCGGGCGCGGGGCTCATCTACCCGAAGGGCGCGATTCAAGAGATTACGGACGCGGTGAACCGCGGCGAGTCCGCGTACATGCTGCTGGACCAGGCGCTGCCCGCGAAGTCCGCGGTGTTCGTGCCCTTCTTCGGCCGGCTCGCGTCCACGACACCCGCGATGGCGGTGGCCGCCGAGCGCACGGGCGTGCCGGTGTTCGTGGTGATGGGCGTGCGGCCTCCGGGCCCGGGTGCGCGCTACAAGCTGGAGGTGGAAGGCCCCATCCTCCCGCCCAAGCCCGGCGAGTGCGCGGACCCCATCACCGAGCACACCGCGCGAGTCACCGCGGCGCTGGAGCGCGCCATCCGGAGGCATCCGGAGCAGTGGCTGTGGCTGCACCGCCGCTGGAAGGTGCAGCCCCCGGCGCTCACGACGGCGCCGTCGCCCGGGCTCACCGAGGGCACGCCGCCGAAGTAGTTCTACTCCACGACGACGCGGCGCAGGTGCGCGCCCAGGCGCGTCACCAGCTCGTAGTGGATGGTCTGCGCCCAGCCGGCCAGGGACTCGGCGGACACGGACTCTTCTCCATCGCGGCCCAGGAGCGTGGCTGTCACCGGGCGCTCGTCGGACGTGGCGCGCGTCACGTCCACCATCAGGTGGTTCATCATCACGCGGCCCAGCACCGCGCACCGCCGCCCGTTCACCAGCACGTGCGCCTTGCCGGACGCGAGGCGCGGATAGCCGTCGTAGTAGCCCACCGGCAACACAGCGATGCGCGTGGGCTCCGGGCAGCGGTACGTGCAGCCGTAGCCCACGTAGGCGCCCGCCGGCAGCCACTTCACCACCTGGCTCTTGCAGCGCCACGACAGCACCGGCTTGAGCACCGGCAGCTCGCCCAGCACCAGCCGCGCGGACAGCCGCGTCTCCGGTGAGGGCCACAGGCCGTACAGCGAGATGCCCACCCGCGCCGCCTCGTAGCGCGCCCGGGGCAGCACCAGCGCCGCGGCGCTCGCGGCGATGTGCCGCTGCAACGGCTTCGCGGGCTTCAGCTGCGCGGTCAGGTGCCCCAGCGCCGTCTCGAACGCGTCCAACTGCGCCAGCGCGTACGCCTGCTCCGTCACGTCCTCCGTGTTGGCGAAGTGGCTGAGCACGCCCACCGGCTCGAACACGTCCAGCGCTTCCGCGAGGAACCGCGTCTCGCGCGGCAGCTGATCCAACGTGAAGCCCTCGCGGCCCAGGCCCGTGTCGATGTGCACGTGCACGCGCAGGGGGCGAGGCAGCTTCGCCGCGCGCAACGCCGGCACCGCGTCCGCCCACGAGCGGTCCGCCACCACCACGTCGATGCCCTCGCGCGCCAGCACGACGGCCTCTTCCGGGGCCACCGCGCCCAGCACCACCACCTGCCGCGCGGGCAGGCCGTGCGCGGACTCGTGCGCGCGCACCGTGAGCGCGTCCTGCGGCGCGATGAAGTAGAGGACGTCCACGCCCGCGTGCACCAGCGGCAGCACCTGGGCCAGGCCGTGGCCGTAGGCGTTGCCCTTGAGCACCGCGCCCAGCGCCCGGGGTGTGGGGCCGGTGGACTCCAGCGCGCGGAACGCCGCCACGTTGTGCCTGAGGTGGGATGCGCTCACCTCCAGCCACGAGGAGTACACCGCGTCACCAGGCCCGACGCCGAGCCCCACACCGACTTCCTCCACGTTCACACCTCCGCACCAGCCCACGTCCGGAAGGCTCTACCAGCAAAGCGCAGGCCATGGGCGGCCGTGGCCGGAGGGCCACGGAGGGTGGGACGCCGGCTGGATGCCGCCCGGGCGGACGAGGGCGAAAAGGGGGCGCCCCGCACGGCCAGGGGGGCGTGCTCGGGTGGACACGCGCGGCTCGGGAGCGTGTCCCGGGGGACACCTGACAGGTGGGAGCCGCTGCGCGACATGTCGGGTGAACCGGCGGCGCGACAGGGGCCGGTGGTAGTGTCCTCTGCCGTGGCCGCACCTGAATTGCCCTTAGCTCAGGCTTTCATGACCGCCCGGGGAAAGACGGAGCCGGCAGGCGCCCTCTCCGTCCTCCAGGAGCGGCTGGCCCAGGCCCTGGACGCGGCCCGGCAGTCCTGGCCCGGCATCACGCTGGAAGGACCGCGCTTCGCGGCGCACCTGGCGCGGCTGGTCCCCGCGGACGGCCACGAGGACGCCTGGGGCAGGCTGCACATGGCGGACGTTTACCTGGCCAGGGCGGCGGCGGACGGCGTGCCCTCGGCGCTGGCCACGTTCGAGGAGCGCCTGATGCCGGAGGTGGACGCGGCGGTGGCGCGGCTGAAGCTGCCCCCGGCCGGGCTGGATGAGGTCCGTCAGGCGCTGCGGCAGCGGATGCTGGTGGGCAGCGCGGAGGCCCCGGCGCGGCTGGCGGCGTACCCGGGCACGGGGCCGCTGACGGGCTGGGTGCGCGCGGCGGCGCTGTGGCTGGCGCTGGACTGGCAGCGGCAGCGCTCGGGGCAGGCGCAGTCGGAGGACGGCGACCTGTCCATGCTGGTGGCGCCGGGGGACGACCCGGAGCTGGCGTACCTCAAGCAGACGTACCGCGCGGAGTTCAGCGCGTCCTTCCAGGCGGCGCTGGCGGCCCTGTCCGCGCGGCAGCGCAACTTCCTGCGGCTGAAGTACCTGGACGGGCTGGGCATCGACCAGCTGGGCGCGCTGTACGGCGTGCACCGCTCCACGGCGGCGCGGTGGGTGGTGGGCGCGCAGGAGGAGCTGCTGGACGGGACGCGGCAGCGGCTGACGGAGCGGCTGCGGCTGACGCGCTCCCAGCTGGACAGCGTGCTGCGGCTCATCTCCAGCCAGCTGGACGTGAGCCTGAGCCGGCTGTTGCGCACGCCCTCCGAGTAACGCGGCGCGCGACGCCTCGTCCCCGCGATTCCGGGCGGGGCATTCGGGGCCAGTGCGTTAAAGAGGGTGGAGGATGCGAACGCTCTTCATCGGAGATGTCCACGGCTGTTCCAGTGAGCTGGACGCGCTCCTGAAGGCGTGTGACTGGCAGCCCGGTGACCGGGTGGTGCTGGTGGGCGACCTGGTGGCGAAGGGGCCGGACTCCGCGGGCGTGGTGCGGCGGGCGCGCGAGCACGGCTTCCAGGCGGTGAAGGGCAACCACGACGCGCACGTGCTGCGCTGGCACGGGGGCCACGCGTCCAAGGGCAAGAAGCTCAAGCCGGAGCACCGGCAGGTGCTGGACACGCTGAGCGCCGCGGACTGGGCCTGGATGGAGCGGCTGCCCTCCTACCTGCGCTTCCCGGACCTGAACGCGCTGGCCGTGCACGCGGGGCTGGTGCCGGGAGTGCCGCTGGAGGAGCAGAAGGAGGAGTTCCTCTTCAACCTGCGCAGCATCGCGGCGGACGGCACGCCGTCGAAGCGGCTGGAGGCGGGCGAGCCGTGGGGCAGCCTGTGGCAGGGCCCGGAGCTGGTCATCTTCGGCCACGACGCCATGCGCGGCCTGCAGAAGCACCCCTTCGCGGTGGGGCTGGACTCCGGCTGCGTCTACGGCGGCAAGCTCACCGCGTACGTCCTGCCGGAGGGGCGGTTCTACTCCGTGCCGGCGGCCCGCGCGTACATGGCGCTGTAGGCGCGGGCCTCTCGCGCGCGGGCGCTCAGGGCTTCGCGCTCAGCGTCTTCACGGCCTGCAAGGCGCGCTCGTTCTTCGGATCCGCCTTGAGCAGCCTCTGGTACACGGCGAGCGCTTCGGCCTTCTTGCCGGCCTTCATGTAGGCCATGCCCAGGCCGTCCTGCGCCTCCGCGTCGTCCGGGAAGAGGGCCGCGTTCTCCTGGAACACCTTCAGGCCGTCCGCCGTCTTGCCGGACATCATCATCCCGTAGCCCACGTGGTTGAGCACCCGCGGCGGCAGGCCACTCCCCTTCGTCTTCCGCGCCCAGGCGATGACCGCGTCCGCGCCCTTCACCCGCGAGAGCAGGTCCGCCGTCATCACCGGTGACTTCAGGTGGTCCGGCAGGGGCTCCCAGCCGTACTCCGCGGCGATGCTCGCGATGAGCCGCTCGAAGAGCAGCACGCCGTTGTCCGAGTTGGCCATCAGCACCACGCCGCTGCCGGTGTCCCCCAGCGTCACCACCGTGGCGGTGAAGCCGTCATTCCATCCCCCGTGACTGAAGCGGTCCGGCGCGTCCTCCAGCATGAAGCCCAGCCCGTAGGGCCCGGACTGCTTCGTGAGCAGCTGATGCGTCATCGCCTGCGACAGCACCCGCTTCGACTTGCCAGCCTTCGCCTTCGCCACCTCCAGCTGGAGGAGCGCCAGGTCGGACGGCGTCGTCCACAGCCCCGCGGGCGCCAGCTCCGGGTAGACCTTCCAGCGGCCCTCCACGGCCTCTCCGCTCGCGCGCGTGCCCGCGGCCGTGCGCGCGGCGAGCGCCGGGGGCAACGGCTGTTCGAACGTGCTGTGCTTCATCCCCACCGGGTCCAGCACCGCCTCCTTCATGAGCTGGGGGAAGGGCTTCTTCGCCAGGTCCGTGAGCAGCGCCTGGACGACGACGTAGCCTCCGCCGCTGTAGCGGGCCTCCGTGCCGGGCACCGTGTCCACGCGCACGGCCTCCGTGTTCGCGGGCTTCTCACCGTCGAGGATCTGCTGGAGCGTGGGCAGGGGTTCTCCCTCGCCGTAGCCGGGGAAGCCGTGCACGGTGAGCCCCGCGCTGTGACTGAGCAGCCGGCGCAGCGTCACCTTCTGCTCGCACGTGAAGCTGTTGTCGGGGACCTTCCAGGACGTCAGCGCGTCATTGATGTTCGCGTCGAGCGACACCTGCCCCTGCTCCACGGCGCGCAGCGCGGCCATCGCCGTCACCGGCTTGCTGATGGACGCGGCCTGGAACAGCGTCTCCAGCGTGACGGGCTCCTTGCCGCCGGCCTGCGTCACGCCGTACGCCTTGCTCCACACCACGGCGTTCTTGTCGAACACCGTCACGCTCAGCCCCGGGATGCGGTACAGCGCCATCCAGCGCCGCACGTCGAGGGCCTGGGGCTTCTCCCCCGGCAAGGCCAGCGGCGCGAGGCCCGCCTCCACCCGGGCGATGCGGCCCGCTTCGGAGGGCCGTGCTGTCCACTGCGTGACGGGCGGCGGGGCGGCTTTGGGTGTGTCCGCCGCCGTGAGCAGGACGACCGCCGTACAGCCCAGGAACCACACCGGGACGAAGCGAGGGACGGCTTGGGGCATGACGCGCTCCAGGGTTGACCCGCGGACACGGACGACCAACCTACGGGGTCATGGATGCCTTTGGGCCTTGGCTCCTCCCTGTGTTCGTCATGGTTTGGCCATGGCTCGAGCAGGGATGGAGGGCTCCGTCCGGTCCCCACCATGTGAACCACGAGTGACTTCCGCTCGCACCCGGGGCTCTGACATATTCCTTTGAGGTCATCTTTTTCCGGGTGGAGTTCAACATGGTCCGCACCTCGAGCCTCTTCAGCGCCCTGCTCCTCGTGAGCGCCTGCCAGAAGCCCCCGGAGGCCTCCCCGGCCGTGCCCGCCGCCGCGCCGGTGGCCGCGCCGGTGAAGGTGGCGCCGTTCTCGCTGTCGGTGCTCCAGGACGCGGCGCCGTCGGGCTGTACCTGGCTGCGGCTGGAGTCAGACGGCAGACGCAGGGCGCTCGTCACGGTGGACGCGGCGTGTGACGGGTTGCAGCTCGCGTGGAGCCCGGACGGCAAGCACGCGGCGGTGCGCGACCCGGCCGGCAGCGCTCGGGGGCCCGGGCGGGTGTGGACGGTGGACCTGACGTCCGGACAGGGCTCGGCGCAGCTC
>NZ_RAVY01000092.1:0-36250 GCF_003611625.1 Corallococcus sp. CA054B | reverse complement strand
ATCCCCGGCACCGTGGGCTCGGATGGCCGTTACCAGCCCCGGCCCGGCTACCCGAACACGGACATCGAAATCCCCATCTACACGCACCTGCCGCTCAGCGGGGAGCAGGGCACGGACCCCATGAGCCGCAACCACATCAACGTGCTGACGCCACATGCGCTGGTCGCGCTGCCCGGGGGCGCCGGCACTGCGGCGGAGGCCGTCCTGGCCTTGCGCTATGGCAAGCCGCTCATCCTCCACGGGCCACTGGAGGTGTTCCGGCGCTTCCCGGCGGAGGCCGAGCGCACCACCTCCCTGGAGCGGGTGGCCGAGTTCCTCCTGGCCGCCACCCGCTAGGCGGCAGGCGGGCTCAAGCAGGGCCTTGGCGGGGGGGAAGCCGCCCCACGGGGTGGCAAAAGATTCTAGGATGGACGGCGTGGGGAGGGGTGTGTGCCGCGGGTGCACGTCCGTCACCCATCACGTCCGCCATCATGATCAACCCCGACTATCCGCTGGCCAGCTGGTTCCTCGCGGTCTCCACCTCGGTCTTCCTGGTCGTCTACGCCTTGCCGTTGCTGTTCATCCCGCTGCGCTGGGCGCGGTGGTTCGGGTGGGAGCTGCCCACGGGCAACAACGACCTGACGGTCTACTTCGCGCGCTGCCTGGGCGGCCTGGCGCTGTCCGTCATCATCGCGGTGGTGCAGTTCATCCCGGACCCCAAGAGCCACCTGGTCATCTTCGAGCTCATCGGCCTCATCGGTGGCCTGATGACGGCGGTGCACATCTGGGGCGCGCTGAAGAAGCAGCAGCCCTGGACGGAGACGGCGGAAATCCCCCTCTACGGCGCCATGTGCCTGGGCGCCCTGTACCTGCGCTACGCCAACCTGTCCTGAGCGGAAAGCCCCTGACGGATGCCCTCCACGCAGCCCATTGATCCCGCTGTCGCGATGCTGGCGCCCTACATGCCGGCGGCCATCCTCGCGCGGCTGGGGAGCCAGGAGGCGGACGCACTGCCCCGGGCCGAAGGGGTGCGGGGCGCCATCCTGCTGCTGGACATCGCGGGCTTCACGCCCATCGTGGTGGGGCTGAGCGGCGCGGGCCCGCGCGGCATCGACGCGCTCCAGCGCCTGCTGACGAACTACTACACGGAGATGATCGACGTGGTCCGCGACCACGGCGGGGACATCTACCAGTTCGCCGGAGACTCCATCCTCGCGTGCTTCGAGGCCGCGCCCGCCGAGTCCGACACCGACGTCGTGCAGCGAGCGGCGGTGTGCGCGCTGCACGTGCAGCGCAGGCTCGCGCGCTTCGCCCGGCTGGAGCTGTTGGGCCAGCGCTTCGGCGTGTCGTCGCGCATCGGCATCGGCTTTGGGGAGGCCACCCGCATCGTGATGGGCGGCACCGGCCTGTGGATGCACCCGGCGCTCGTGGGCGAGCCGCTGGCGCAGGCGGTGGGCGCGGAGAAGCAGGCCACGGTGTCGGAGGTCGTCCTCAGCCCGCGCGCCTGGGCGGCGCTGCCGGAGTCCGCGCGCAAGGGCGAGCCGCGCGAGGGCGGCAACCACCGGCTGGCGCTCGACGCGCCGGTGGAGTCGGTGAAGCGCCCGCTGCCCGTGCCCACGGGCGGAGCGGAGCTGGTGGGCCGGTGCGCGCTGCTGCTGCACCCGGTGCTCTTCACGAAGATCACCACCGCGCACCAGGAGTTCGCGGGCGACTTCCGCGACGTCACCTGCTTCTTCGTGCGCTTCACGCACGCGCAGGCGGACACGGATCCGGACGCCTTCACCCGCGACCTCAACACCTACTACGAATACGTCCAGCGCGAGTCCGCCCACCACGGCGGCGTGCTGCTGATGACGGACTTCACGGACAAGGGCAACGTGCTCTACGTCCTGTTCGGCGCGCCCACCGCCCAGCAGAACAAGGAGGTGCTCGCGTGCCGGCTGGCCTGCAAGCTGCTCAAGGCCCGGGAGCAGTTCCCCTTCCTGGATGAGCTGCAGATCGGCATCGCCACCGGCCACGCCTACTGCGGCGACATGGGCTCGCCCACGCGCAAGGGCTACTCCGCACTGGGCGAGGTCGTGAACATGGCCGCGCGCCTGATGACGCACGGCGGACGCCAGGGCGGCGTGCACCTGTGCGCCAACACCCAGGCGCGCTCACAGCAGGGCGGCTTCGCCACGGAGTTCGTGGAGGACGCGAAGTTGAAGGGCGTCTCGCGCTCGGTGCCGGTGTACCGGCTGCTGGGAGAGACGCGCCGAGGCCTCTTCATCAAGGGCCGGGGCGACATCATCGGCCGCAGCCGCGAGCTCAACGTGCTGCACGAGTCGCTCACCGCGGCCTTCACGGGCCAGGGCCGCGTGAGCGTGGTGTCCGGCGAGGCGGGCATCGGCAAGTCGCGGCTGGGCGCGCGCGTGCTGGAGGACGCGGAGGAGGGCGGCGCCCGGGCGCTGTACGGCGTCTGCTACTCCTACGAGGCCTTCACCCCCTTCTTCCCCTGGAAGGAGGTGCTGCTCCAGGCCTTCGGACTGCACGACTCGGACGACACCGACGCGCAGCTCGCGCGCCTGCGGCAGGGGCTGGAGGGCCTGGAGGACGTGGGGCCGGAGTGGATTCCCGTGGTCGCGGGCATCCTCGGCATCGCGCTGGAGGAGACGTCCGCCACCGCGGGCATCGACGCGCGCCGCAAGCAGCAGAAGGTGTTCCAGATCGTCTTCCAGCTCCTGGAGAAGCTCAGCCGCGCGCAGCCGCTGCTGCTCTACTTCGAGGACCTGCACTGGGCGGACTACATCTCGCTCGACCTGCTCCAGTACCTGGCGCTGCGCGTGGGCTCGCACCGCATCATGGTGCTGGCGACGATGCGTCCGGGCGACCAGCTGCGCGGGCTGCGCGACCTGCCGGAGTTCGTCCCGGTGGACCTGTCGAGCCTGGATGACGAGGACACGCGGGCGCTCCTGCGCGTGCACCTGCGGCTGACACCGCCGGACGTCGCGCTGGAGGACCGGCTGCTCGCGAAGGTGCAGGGCAACCCGTTCTTCATCGAATCCATCGTGGAGGGCCTGGCGGAGCAGGGCTACCTGGGGCCGGTGGAGCCCGGCTCGCAGCGGATGGAGCTGAAGCGCGGCCTGCAGGACCTGCTGCTGCCGGACTCCATCCAGGACGTGGTGCTGTCGCGCATCGACCTGCTCAGCGAGACGGAGAAGCTGGTGGTGAAGGTGGCGTCCGTCATCGGGCGCATCTTCACGCTGGACGCGGTGGTGGCGCTGGTGCCCACCCTGGGCCACCGCGTGCTGCGCGAGGCCATGGACACGCTCCAGCGCCTGGGCCTCATCCTGCTGGAGACGGAGGAGCCGTACACCTGCCTCTTCAAGCACATCGTCATCCGCGACGTGGCCTACAACACGCTGCTGGTGTCGGCGCGTGAGGACCTGCACCGCCGGCTCGCGCGCTACCTGGAGGCCCGCGCCAACGACAACCTCGCGGGCTCCGCGGGTCTGCTCGCGTTCCACTTCCTCGCGGGCAACGTGGAGGACAAGGGCCTGGAGTACACGCTGATGGCGGCCCGCAGCGCGCGGGCGCAGTACGCGAACGACGACGCGCTCTACCACTACAACCGGGGCCTGGAGCTGCTCGGCACCGTCGTCCCGGTGGACCCGGAGGTGACGCTGCTCCAGACGCGCCGGGTGATGCAGGAGCTGGCGGAGACGCTGCTCCAGGCGGGCCACTACGCCAACGCCATCCTGATGTTCGAGCAGTGCCTGGTGGACGAGGAGGAGCCCGCGCGCCAGGCGGAGCTGCACCTGGGCCTGGGCCGCGCGCACCAGGAGAAGGGCGAGTCCGCGCTCGCCACGCAGCACCTGGAGAAGTCGCTGGTGCTGAGGGGCCGCAGCCTCCCGGGGAGCCTGCCCGCGCTGGGCCTGCGCACGCTGGCCAATCTCCTGCTGCGGGGGCTCGCGTCGCTGTTGCCCTTCATCCTGCGCCCGCTGCCGGCGGCGAGGCTGGGCAACTACCTGCAACAGCTGTCCACGCTCAACTCGCTCATCCGCATCTACTACTTCGCGGACATCACCAAGCTCACCTGGGCGACGCTGGTGTCCACCAACATGGCGGAGCGCTCGCGCAGCGACTACGCCAGGAGCCTGGCGCGCGGATACTACGGCACGCTCCTGTTCGGCGCGGGGCTGCTGGGCCGCGCGCGCTACCACTGCGAGAAGGCGCTGGAGTACGCGCGCCGCTCCAAGGACCCCGTGGCGGAGGGGCTCGCGCTCAGCCGCCTGGGCATCCAGGCCTTCTTCGCCAACGAGCTGGAGCGCGCGCGCACCTTCCAGGAGGAAGCCGTCTCCACGCTGCGCCAGGTGGGCGAGCGCTGGGAGCGCCAGACGTCGCTGATGATGCAGGCCACGGGCGAGTTCCTCCACTCGCGCTTCCGCACGGCGGTGGCGCTCTACGAGCAGATGGGGACCATTGGCGTGGAGCTCAACGCGCTGATGCACCAGGGCTGGGCGCACTCGTGGGGGCCCATGTGCCGCTACCTCATGGGCGAAGGCGACGTGGGCGAATTGTGCGCGGAGCTGGAGCAGGGGCTGCGCATCAGCGAGGAGGTGGCGGACCTGGCCAACCAGTGCGCCAGCCTCAACCACCTGGCCAACGTCACGGTGCGCGAGCACCAGGTGGAGGAGGCGGCGCTCGTCGCGGTGCGCTGCTTCAAGAGCATCTGGAGCTACCAGGTGCTGGTGCCCTTCCTCCAGGTGGGGCTGGTGGACGCGGCGGAGGCGGCCCTCTTCGCGCTGGAGGAGGGCGCCACGGTGGTGCCGCGCAAGGAGCTGCTCCGGATCGTCCGCCTGTCCTGCATCAAGGCGCGCGTCATCGCGCGGCTCTATCCGTACCTGAAGGGCCCGGCGCTGCGCGTGACGGCGCGCTCGCTGGCCCTGCGCAAGGGCCCGAAGGCCGCGGAGCCGGTGTTCCTGGAGGCCATCGCCGTCCTGGAGAAGAGCCCCAACCGCTGGGAGACGGGCGTGGCCTACTTCGACGCGGCGGTGGCCCTGCCGCACCGGCGCGAGGACTTCCTCGCCCGGGCGCGCGCCATCTTCACGGAGGTGGAGGCCCGCGCGGAGCTGCGCCGCGTGGACCGCTTCCAGGCCACGCTCCAGGCCCCACCGGCCGAGGCGCTCGTTCCGCCCCAGGCCTCCCAGGTCCGTGACGCCCGCGTGATGTGACGCGCCGGGCGCATTCCTTGTCCCGTCAGGCAGGGCCCCTAGACTGCGTGCTTCATCCTCGACCACCGCACCGGGCCATGATCACCGCGCCGCTCCGCTTCCAGCTCAGTCCCGTCATCGTCATCTACATGCTCGTGGTCCACGGGCTGGCCGCGCTGGCGTTCTTCCTGCCCTGGCCGCCGTACGCGCTGCCGGTGGCGCTGGCCGTGTACGTGTCCATTGGCCTGGGCACCACGGTGGGGCTGCACCGGCTCCTCTGCCACCGCGCCTTCGCGTGCCCCCGCTGGGTGGAGTACGCGCTGGTGACGGTGGCCATGCTCACGGCGCAGGGCAGTCCGCTGATCTGGGCCGCCAACCACCGGCTGCACCACGCGAAGGCGGACGCGGACGGGGACGTGCACTCGCCGGTGCGCGGCTTCTGGTACGCGCACATGGGGTGGATCCTCAACGAGGCCTCCACCGAAGAGGACGGCTGGCGCACCTGGTGCCGCGACATGGCGGAGGACGGCTACTACCACTGGCTCTTGCGCTACCGCATCGCGCCGCAGGTGCTGGGGGTGCTCTTCGTGGGGCTGACCTTCGGCTGGCGCACGGTGCCCGCGTACTTCTTCCTGCCCGTGGTGTGCTGGATGCAGAGCACCTACGCGGTGAACTCGGTGTGCCACGCGGCGTTCGGCCACCGCGTCCACGACACGCGCGACCTCAGCCGCAACGTGTGGTGGGTGAGCGTGCTCGCGCTGGGCGAGGGCTGGCACAACAACCACCACGCCTTCCCCGCGTCCGCGCGGCACGGTTGGGTGTGGTGGCAGTGGGACCCGGGTTGGCTCTTCATCCGGGCGCTCCAGGCCCTGGGACTGGCGTGGGACGTGCGCCTGCCGTCCCGGCTCAGGTCAGGACCTGCGGCGTGAGGCCCAGCGCGGGCATCCGCTCCGCGTCCCACGCCTCGATGGCATCCAGCCCCGCGATGTAGCGGCGCTCCGGGTTCTTCACCGGGTTGCGGATGCTGACGATTTCGGGCCCGGAGAAGAGGATGGTCTGCTTGTAGCGGGGCAGGTCGCTCATCATCAGCTTGGACGCGTAGTGCCGCGCGATGTTGGGCAGGCTGCCCAGCGTGCGGCACAGCCGCTGGAAGTGCTCCACCACCTCCGACGCGTGCATCTGCTTGGGCCGGTGGCACAGCGTGTAGCCGTCGTAGTCGCGGCTGGTGGTGCCGGGCAAGAGCCGGTCCTCGGCCTTGAGCTCGCGGAAGAAGGGCGTCTCCGGATACGGGCACACGATGCCCAGGAACGTGACGGAGAAGTACTTCAGGTCCGCCAGGTAGTCCGGCAGCCGGTGCAGGTACTCGTTGGTGTCGCCGTCCGAGCCGACGATGAGCCCGAAGGACAGCAGGATGCCTGCGGAGAAGACGCGGCGGATGACGGCGTCCACCTCCGACAGCTTGTTCTGGCCCTTGTTCATCGCCTTGAGCGAGTCCGGGTTGAGCGACTCCAGGCCGGTGTAGACGTAGCGGCAGCCCGCCTTCGCCATCAGCTTCACCAGCGATTCGTCCTTGAGCACGTTGAAGGTGAGCGCGCAGCCCCAGGTCTTCTTCAGGGGGATGAGCGCTTCGCACAGCGCGCGCAGGTACTTGGGCGAGCCGCCCAGGTTGTTGTCCAGGAAGACGAACGCGTCCCCCATCAGCCCCAGGAAGTTCGGGTTCCAGCGCATGCGCGTCTGGATTTCGTCGATGACCTCCGGAATGGGCCGGAAGCGGTAGCGCTCGTGGCCGGTGAGCACGCAGAAGTTGCACGTGAAGGGGCAGCCGCGCGACGCCTCGATGCCCGGCAGGCGCACCTTGTTGTGCGTGAAGTCGATGAGCTCGTAGCGGTATGGCCGGATGGCCGCGGCGCCCCGCGACGGCAGGCTGTAGCGGGGCTTGAGCTCGCCCTTCTCGAAGTCCGCGATGAGCGCGGGCACGTTGGACTCCGGCTCCCCGGTGATGACCGCGTCGAAGTACTTCGCCGCGTCGTCGGGGAAGTGGCTCGCGTGCCGGCCTCCCGCCACCGTCGTCATGCCGCGCTGACGGAAGAGGGTGGAGAGGACCTTGGTGTGCTCGTAATACGAGTGCAGGTACGAGAAGAAGACGAGGTCCCAGTGCCGGTCCAACGGCAGGTCCGCCTCCTTCTCGTTGAAGATCTCCACCTGCGCGTGCTCCGGGCACAGGCCCGCGATGAGCTCCGGCACGGAGGACTGCATGATGGAGGGTTCCTTGATTCGCAGCCGGGTCGGATGGGTGTACGTGGCGATGATGGCGATGCGCATGCGAGCGGGCCCGGCGGCGGCGCGGATGCAACGGGCGCTCGCGTTCGTGTTTTCACCTGCCGGACCGCGTCCCCCTTCGTCGGAGGAGGATCACCCGGAGTCCAGGCGCTGGCAAAGGATCTCCGTCGCGCGTGCCGCACTCTCCGCGTGTTTCCGGTGCCAGCGGACGAACCCAGGAGGACCTATCTCGTGTGGGGGGCGGGCTGATAGATCTTTGAAACATGGATACTTCACCTTCGCCAACCGCTCCGGGTTGGCCGTTTAAGCGTTACTTCTGGATTTCCATCGTCTTCGCGCTGGCGCTGGGCGCGACGGCGGTGCGCTCGGGATTCATGCCGGATGACTTCATCTGGCTGGGCGTCTGGGACAACATTCCGCCGCCCGCGCCGCTGGGCAACACGCACCTGGACGTGTACCGCACGGCCACGGGCATCCCGGAGCACACGCTGCGGCTGGCGGAGGCGGGCGTCTTCCCGTGGTGGGTGGAGCCCACCGTGCGCGTCTCGTTCTTCCGGCCCCTGGGCAGCCTGCTCTACGGACTGGATCACCTGCTCTACAACCGCGTCTCGGTGGCCTACCAGCTCCACTCGTTGCTCTGGTACGTGGGCCTGGTGGCGCTGGCGGGCCTGCTGTTCAAGCGCGTGCTGCCCACGGCGGTGGCGGGCGTGGCGATGGTCCTCTTCGCCATCTGGGGTTCGCACGCGGCGGTGCTGGGCTGGCTGTCCTACCGCAGCGTGGTGATGTCCCTGATGTTCGGCGTCCTCGGTCTCTCCTTCCACATCCAGTGGCGGGAGCAGGGGCGCAAGAACGCGCTGGTGGGCGCGCTGGTGTCCTTCACGCTCGCGCTCCTGTGCGGCGAGACGATGGTCATCCTCAGCCCGTACGTGCTGGCCTACGAGGCCTTCTCCGGCCCGGGGCAGGCGAAGGACAAGCTCAAGGGGCTCATCCCCTTCGGCGTGCTGATGGCCATCTACTTCGCGGCGTACCGGGCCATGGGCTACGGCGCGGGCGGCTCGGACATGTACCTGGACGCGCTGGGGACGCCCGTGGCGTGGTTCCAGGCGATGCTCGGGCGCGTCCCGGCCGCCATCGCGGGCCTGACGCTGAACGCGCCCCCGGACTTCATCTTCGACCAGTCCCTGGTGCCCCTCTTCACCCTCCTGGGCGCGGTGGGCCTGACGCTGTTCGCGCTGCTCGTGTGGGGCGTGTGGCCCCGGCTGGAGGCCGCGGAGCGGCGCACGGTGGGCTGGATGCTGACGGGCGCGTTCGTGTCCACGTGGCTGTCCAACTCCGCCTTCGCCGGCTCGCGCACGCTCATCGTGCCCAGCCTGGGCACGGCGGTGGGACTGGCCGTGGTGCTGCGCCACGCGTGGAAGGGGCGGGCGAAGACGTTCCGCGCGGGCGCGGTGCTGGCTGGCGCGGCGGTGATGGCCTTCATCCACGTCGTGGGCTCGCCTTACGTCTGGTGGCAGACCATGGACCAGTACTCCCAGGCGGACGCGCTCATGGGGCGCGTGCAGGCGCGCTACGAGGAGGCTTTTGACAAGACGAAGCTCCCCAACCAGCGCGTGGTGGTGCTCAACGCCCCCAACGGCATCGTCGGCATCTACGGCTCCGTGCGCTGGTGGTCCTCGGGCAACCCGCTGCCGAAGGCCTGGTGGGTGCTGTCCTATTCGCTCTACGAGCAGAAGGTGACGCGCACCGGCCCCAACTCGCTGGAGCTGTCGCTCACCCAGGGCGGCCACTTCCTGGACTCCGTGGAGGAGCGCATCCACCGCGCCGCGCGTCACCCGGTGCGCCAGGGTGACGAGTTCGACATGAAGGGCATGAAGGTGAGGATTGAAGAGGCGGACGCGCAGGGCCCCACGCGCATCTCCTACACCTTCGACGTGCCGCTGGAGGACCCGTCGCTGAAGCTGGTCCAGTGGCAGAACAAGAAGGTGGTGCCCTGGGTGCCGCCGGCCGTGGGCGGGCCGTCGTCGGCCCTCAACGTCCGCGTCGTCCAGTAGGGCAGCCGCGGGTGGCGCGGGGGACTCACTCCCCCGCGCCCGGGGCTTTCTTCAGCCCACCATCCGGACGACGGCCAGCGTGATTCCGTAGACGAGGACGGACACCAGCGCGGCGGCGGGGATGGTGAACACCCACGCCCAGATGATGCGGCCGGCGGTGCCCCACTTCACGGCACGCCAGCCGCGCGTGGACCCCACGCCGACGATGGCGCCGGTGATGGTGTGCGTGGTGGAGACGGGGATGCCCAGCTCCGCCAGCGCGATGATGGTGACGCCGCCGCCCGTCTCCGCGCTGAAGCCGCCAATGGGCGCCAGCTTCGTGAGGCTGTGGCCCATGGTGCGGATGATGCGCCAGCCGCCGAAGAAGGTGCCCAGCGCGATGGCGGCGTGGCAGGAGATGATCATCCACCAGTCGATGTGGAACGGGCGGTCGCGCCAGATGGTGCCGAAGAGCACCACCGCGATGATGCCCATGACCTTCTGCGCGTCGTTGGTGCCGTGGCTGAAGGAGAAGATGGCGGACGACACCAGCTGCAGCCGGCGGAACCAGGTGTCCACGCGCAGCGGCGTCTGACGGTGCACCGCCCAGGTGCTGGCCAGCATCATCCCGATGCCCAGCGTCATGCCGATGAGCGGCGACAGCACGATGAAGGCCGCGATGCGCGCGATGCCGCTGCCCACCAGGCCCTCGAAGCCCAGGACGGGCAGGGTGGCGCCAATCATCCCGCCCGCCAGCGCGTGCGACGACGACGAGGGCAGCCCCCACCACCAGGTGAGCAGGTTCCAGACGATGGCGCCCATCAGCGACGCGAAGATGACCATCAGCACCGCGGTGGGGCCGGCGGCCCGGAGCATCTCGAAGTTGATGATGCCCTTGCCCATGGTGTTGGCCACGTGCACGCCGCCCGCGAAGGCCGCGATGAAGTTGAAGAACGCGGCCCAGGCGACGGCCAGGTTCGGAGACAGCACGCGCGTGGACACCACGGTGGCGATGGAGTTCGCCGCGTCGTGGAATCCATTGATGAAATCGAAGATGAGCGCGACGGCGACAATGGTGACGACCGCTGCGAGCAGCATCTCAGGAGTGCTCCAGCACGACGCCTTCGATGACGTTGGCCACGCCCTGGCACTTGTCGGTGGCCGTCTCGATGAGGTCGTAGATCTCCTTCCACTTGATGATGGTCAGGGTGTCCACGCCGCTCTTGAACAGCCGGCCCATGCCCGCGCGCAGGACTTCATCCGCCTGGGTCTCCAGGCGCTTGATCTCCATGCAGCCCGCGAGGATCTGCTCCGGCTTCTTGATGAGCCGCAGCGCCGCGACGACCTCCTGCACCTTCTGCGTGGAGAGCACCAGGAGCCGCGACAGCTCCGTGGCGTCCGCCCGGGTGGACTCAATCTCGTAGTAGAGCAGCCGCGCCGCCGCCGCGTTGGTCAGGTCCAGCACGTCGTCGATGCGCGACAGGAGCGTGTGGATCTGCCCCCGGTCGAACGGGGTGATGAACTGCTGGTGGAGCCGGTTGAAGGCCGTGTGGGTGACCTCGTCACCCTTGTGCTCCACGTCCTTGAGGGCCTGGACGCGCGTGGGCACGTCCCGGAAGTCGCTCAAGAGTTCGTGCAGGAGCTTCGCTCCCTCGACAGTTCTGGCGCATTGCGCGTCGAAGTCGTCGAAGAACTCGTCCGACTTCGGCATCAGCTTTTCGAGCATGGGGATCTCCCTCGGCGCCTGGAGGGACAGGAGCTATCCGCCGCGGGAGGGGGTGGCGCCTCTAAGGGGGGGGTGACACTCCCGTGACGCGGGAGTGACTACCCTACCTGGAGAGATTCGCCAGTGTTCCGTACGAAAACGTACGGATTCCGGGGGGTTGCGCTTGACGCGAGGAGCCGCTCAGACGACGCGGTTGCGCAGCTCCTCGAAGAATCCCACCCACAGCTGCCACATCTCTTCCGCACCGCGGGTGATGGTGGCCAGCTCCTCGTCCGTGTACGCGAGCCCCATGGTGTGGCCGGCCGTCTCCACGTGGTCCGGCTCCTGCTTCACGTGGATGTCCACCCAGGGCAGGGCCTTGAGGCCCGTGGTGCGGCGCACCAGCTTGCCCAGCTTGGCCACCATGGTGAGGTCCGCCACCTCCGTGCCGTAGAGGAAGCCCAGCCCCGTGAGGTGGCTGTCCGTGGAGCGCTGGTACCCGTCGATGAGCCGGCGCGTCGCGGGCGTCATGTCCGCCTCGGACACGCCCGCCTTGGTGAAGCCCGCGTCCGTCATCGTCTGGATGAAGAAGCGCTCGTGCGCGCGCGCCGGGTCTCCCTCGCCCACCTCCTGGTTGAGGATGTGCGTCACCGCCGTCTTCATCTCCATCTGCGGGCAGACGGCGATGAGCTTGCCCAGGAAGGTGGGGAAGTAGTGCAGGGGGTGCCACCACTGACCCAGGACCAGCTCCGCCTGGTCGCGGCTGAAGGCCTTCTCGTCCACCACCTCGAAGAACCGGTGCTTGATCAGCTGCTCACGGTGGGAATTCTTCGCCAGTGCCGCCTCGATGGTCTGGTTCCGCATTGCCGCCTCCAGGTTGGTCCAAAAGGGCTGGGTCGGCGTTTATCACAAAGCAGGTCTGTGATTCTTGGAAATGTAGAAAGACAAGTTCAACGCGACTACATGGTTTACCGCCAGTGTGGAACGTGCAGGCAGGCAAGGGTGGGCTGTTCGGCATGGGGGCTGACAGCCTACAGTTGGAAAATAGGCATTTTCCCCCTGGCCCCCTTGTACGGAAGACGCATGACCCTGTTCCGGCACCCTGAAGATCGCATCCCGGTCCTGATGTTCCTTGGCGTCTTCGCGCTCGACATGACGGTGTTCCTCACGGCGCGCAGCTGGTGGGTGCCGGTGCTGTGGTTCGGGCTGGGCATCATCCCCAAGGGATGGATCTGCTCGTGGAACCACCACCACCAGCACCTGTCCTTCTTCAAGCACGCGCTGCCCAACCGCCTGCTGGAGATCGTCTTCGGCTTCCAGACGGGCGTGACGTCGCAGGCGTGGTTCCTCCACCACGTGCTGGGCCACCACAAGAACTACCTGGACCAGACGCAGGACGAGTCGCGCTGGAAGCGGGATGACGGCTCGACGATGGGGGAGGTGGAGTACTCGCTGGGCACGGCGCTGACCGCGTACCCGCGCGCGTTCCAGGTGGGCAAGAAGCATCACCCCAAGGCGCTGCGCACGTTCGTCTGGATGGCCGTGCTCCAGGTGGTTCTGCTGGCGGGCCTGTTCTGGGTGAACCCCTACAACGCGCTCTTCGTGTTCCTCCTGCCCATGCTGGCGTCGCTCTACGTGACGACCTGGGCCACGTACTTCCACCACGTGGGGCTGGACACGGCCAACCACTCGGAGGCCTCGTACAACATCCTCCACAAGGGCTACAACCTGATGACGGGCAACCTGGGCTACCACACCGCGCATCACACGCGGCACGGGCTGCACTGGTCCAAGCTGCCGGAGCTGCACGCGCAGCTGGCGCAGGAGATCCCCGCGAACCTGTACCGCCAGCCGGGCATCCCGTTCGTGTGGCGCGGCTCCGAAGAGAAGCTCGTGCTGAGCGACCACGAGGTCGCCGCGCTCTCCGGCAGGACCGTGGAAGGCAGCGGGGAGACGCTGGCCGCCTAGCGGTCCCGCGGTCCCCGCTGGAAGCTCCCGCCGGAAGGGCTCCTTTCCGGCGGAAGGCGGCCGCGGTCAGCTACTTCGGCGGCTGCTGCGGCTCCGTCGTGCGGTTCGCCGCGATGTTGATGACGTTGAGGAGCAGGTCCTTCACGCGGCGGGGCTTGTTGCCGCCGTTGTCCTCGATGATCTTGTCGATGTCGTCATCCTGCCGGTGGTACTCGGGGATGAGGTCGCCGCCGCCCTCGGGGTTGGACAGGCCCTCGAAGAGGAAGAGCACGTCCTCGCCCTTGCGTCCGAAGGACGCGCCGTCCTGCCGGTCGCGGTAGACGTTGATGTCGCGGTTGATGCGGTCGAACGGATCCGCCAGCTGCTGGTTCGCCTGATCCACCACGTCGCGGAAGTAGTTGGGCTGGCCCTTGGTGTTGGTGTCCACCACGGACAGGCGCTGATCATCCCAGCGGCCCACCATGTCCGTGTTGATGACGCCGGCGATGTTCTTCAGCTCCAGGCCGGGGATGGGGTGGTCCACGAAGTACTGGGAGCCCACCAGGCCCTTCTCCTCCGCGCCCGTCCAGATGAAGAGCACGGAGCGGTCCAGCTTGCCGTTCTTCGCGGCCTCCGCCAGCTCCGGCACCGCCGCCATCAGCACCGCGCTGCCGGACGCGTTGTCGTCCGCGCCGTTGAACGGGTTGCCCTTGCGGTCCACGCCCACGTGGTCCAGGTGGGCCATCACCACGATGACCTCGTCCTTGTGGGGGCCGGTGCCGGGCAGCATGGCCATGGTGTTCACCGCCTGGCCCGTGGCCGTGGCCACCTGCTTGAGCTCCTCCACGCTGCGCTGCTTGCCCGCGCGCGCCGGCACGATCGACTGGCCCGCCGCCTTCATCGTCTGCTCGTACTGCTGGTTGAGCTTCTTCAGCGTGTCCTTGGGCATCTTCTCGTCCAGGTAGAAGCCCTCCTGGAACAGGGTGTGGCCGAACTCCTTGTGCTCGGCGTGCCCGGCATGGGCCGCGCCGGCCGTCTCGCCCGCCTTGTCCGCGCCCAGCCACGAGTAGACGTTGAACCGCTGCTGGAAGGGGTTCTCCGGGTTGTTGATGTTGGGCCCCACGAGCCCGTACTTCTCCGCGTGGGCCTGCACGTAGACGGAAGCGGCGTCCAGGCCCGCGGAGGGGCTGTCACGGCCCTGCAGCGCGTCCGAGGCCAGGTACTCGAGGTGCGTCATCGGATCCGAGTCGGCCGAGACGGGCGGCTCGGTGGGCGCCTCCGGCGGCACGGGCGTCGTCGGCGCCGGCGTCGGGGTGGTGGGCGCGGGCAGCCCCAGGATCGGCGGCGGCGCGGGCAGGCGCGGCAGCTGGCCGGGCGCGGGGCGCGTGCTGCTGGAGGACTCGAAGCCGTCCTTGAACGCGAGGGGGCGGTTCCGGGCCTTCGCCTCCGTCGTCCGGGCGTCCTGCGAGGACAGCCGCGAGACGGAGGTGAGGGGACGCGAGCTGTCGTTGATCTTCGATGCCATGGTGGGGTGTCCGGGGGGCAGGAACCGCGCTCCCCAGATTATCAGCCGAACCCCCCGGGGAGTTGTGCGTCACGGCAAATTTCCGCCCGCGAGTGCGACGTCCTGACGCTCCGTGTGAGACCGGCCTTGCTACAAATCACATGTTTCATGTGACTCCCAGCGCTACTCCGTTTTCTCAATCATTGAATGGCCCGAGTGAAACAGAAGGACTCGGGGTATTGGCGCGAGGGGTGCAGTGGGGCCGCGTGCAGTCCACCCCACACGATGAGGTAGCGGATGCATCTGAAGATCACGGGTTCCCTGCTGGCTTCCATGCTGTTGAGCATCACGGGTTGCGCGGGCGGTGCCGACGACGGCCAGGCCTCCGGTTCCCTGAACGCCCAGGAAGCCGCGGCGACCCAGTGCGTGAAGAAGTTCGAGGGCATCACCAGCTGCGCGCTGGGCCGCGCGAAGGTGGAGGCCGTCGCGGATGGGCTGGCGGTGTCCAACCTCACGACCCAGAAGGACGGCGTCTCCAGCAGCTTCACGAAGGCCGTGAAGTGGGAGCAGCGCGTGGCGGCGAGCCTGGGTGCGCAGGGCGGCTACCAGCTGGCCGCGCGTGATGGCGACCAGGTCGTCAGCACGCTGAAGGTGACGCCGGGCCGCGAGGCGAACACGGTCAACATGCTGCCCTCGTTCACGGGCTCGCCGGGCGGCTCCGCGTACCGGATGAACATCTACCGGGGCGGCGTGCTCCAGGGCTCCAGCCACCAGCCGGCCGGGCTGATGATCACCTTCACCAACTGGCGGGACTTCCTCCGCTGGGCGGAGATGCACCTCCACTTCCTGAACGACTTCGACATCGACGGGCTGTCCACCGGCTCCGCGGAGACGAACGTGGGCGCGTGCGTGTGGCGCGTGGACTCGGAGAAGACCACCTTCACCGTGAACATCGACGGCAAGTCCATCACCGGTGACTCGGTGGAGTTCATCGAGACCGTCGCGGATGGCGCGTACCCGTACCGTCACTTCACGGGCATCGACACGAACGCCATCGCCGGCGAGTACACCATCCGCTCCGAGTCCATCACCCAGCCCACGGGCGCGAAGTAGTCACGACCGCGCCGGACGGGGATGCGCTTCCCGTCCGGCGTGAGCCGCTAGGGGCTGTCCCTGATTAACGCAGCCAGAGAAGCATGGATGCGACGTGCAGGACGGCGAGGTAGCAGGTCGCTGTCTTGTCGTAACGGGTGGCAGCGGCGCGAAAGCATTTGAGGTCGTGGAAGAAGCACTCCACCCGGTAACGAAGCCGATAGAGGGTGCGGTCCAGAGGTGGAGTCTGCTTGCGGCTGGGATGGGGATGGATGACGGGCTTCATCCCCACCTTCTGGGCGTTGGCGCGAATGCGCTCGGCGTCATAGCCGGTGTCCGCGATGAAGGCGTCGCCTTCGGCGTGCACCAGCAGTTCCTCGGCCATCGTGGACTCATGCTGCTGTCCGGCCGTCAGCGCGAGGTGGAGCGGCTTACCGCCCGTCGTTGTGACGGCGTGAACCTTCGTTGAAAAACCTCCTCGAGAACGCCCCAGAGCATTGCTTCGGACCCCCCTTTTCCGCCCGCGGCGTCCTGATGCGCCCGGACGACGGAAGCGTCTGCCAGCGAGCCGAGCTCATCCACCGGAAGTCGCAGGGCCTTGAAGATGGATTCCCAGCGCCCGGCTTGCGCCCAGCGGTGGAAGCGGTTGTAGACGGTCTTCCAGTGGCCGAATCGCTCCGGAAGGTCCCGCCATTGCACCCCAGTCTTCACGCGCCAGATGACGGCGTTGATGAAGTCGCGGTCCCCTCGCTTCGAGGGTGGGCCGCTCCGCGAGCCCAGCAAGGGCTTGATGCGGCTCCACTCAGCATCGCTCAGTTCATGTCGGCGCACAGTCAGCGTTGAGCATGCCTGACGCTGGCTGGCAACCTCCTATGCCCCTCAAGGCCGGGTCCAACGCCGGTGTTTGATCCACCAGGTTGATTTTCGGGCCGGAGATCAGGGACAGCCCCTAGCGTCTCCCGGAGACGGAGGACGTGGGCGTCGCCACGTTCTTGCCGCTGCCGCCCACGCCCGTGGCGGGGCTCATCGTGGGCGTGCGCACGGCCTCCAGCGGCGCCTTGCGGGCGGGCGCGAAGGAGGCGGGGACCTCGTTGGCGTAGAGCAGCTTGTAGGCGCTGTAGCTGCTGAGCACGCGCTTCACGTAGTCGCGGGTCTCATCGAAGGCGATGTGCTCCACCCACTCGTCCAGCTCCGCCTGGGGCAGGGCCTTGCGCCAGCGCTCCACCGCCGCGGGGCCCGCGTTGTAGGCGGCCACCGCGTAGGCGGGGTTGCCGTCGAAGTGCTTGAGCAGCGAGCCCAGGTACGCCGCCCCCAGCCGGATGTTCGGAGCGGGCTGGAGCAGCGACGACATCTCGAACGACGCCAGCTTGAGCGAGTCCGCCACCGCCTGCGCCGTCGTGGGCATCAGCTGCGCGAGCCCCAGCGCGCCGGTGGACGAACGCGCGCGCGGGTTGAACCGGCTCTCCTCTCGGATGAGGCCCTGCAGGAGGTCGGGGTCCACGCGAGCGGCCTTTGAATAGCTCTGGATGAGCGGCCGGAACGCGAGCGGCCACGTCGCCTCCCACACCGGGCGGGACGCGGCGCTGAGCGGCCCGGCGGCCTCCTGGCGCAGCGTCACGCGAGCCACCTGCCGCGTGGCCCGGCCCCGGCCGGTGCGGCGCATGGTCTGGTAGAGCAGCCGCGCGGGCGCCTCCGCCAGGCCGCGCGTGTCCACCGCGAGCAGCTCCTCCACCACGCCCGGCTGTCCCAGGCGCAAGAGCTCCACGCCCGCCGCGAAGCGCGCATCCTTCTGGAGCGGGCCCGGGGGCAGGGGCCAGACCTCGTCGTTGGCCGGCGCGGCGGTGTTCACGGTCTTCGCCATGGCCGGTTGCGCGGCGGTCTCCGTCAGCCGCGCCAGGCGCTCCGGTGCGTGCTGCGCCAGCCGCGTCCGGGACAAGAGCCCGTACCAGGCCGTGGGGCGCTCGGTGGCGATGAGCTCGTAGCGCGCGAGCGCCGGCTCCAGCGCGCCGGCGTTCTCCTGGGTCCGCGCCTGCCAGTAGCGCGCGCGCCAGAGGGCGTCGTCGGTGCGCGCGGACTCCGGCAGCTGCTCCACCGACATGAGCGACGCCAGGCCCGGCTGCGTCTCGCCCTTGCGCAGGTGCAGCCAGAAGGCGCGGAAGAGGGCCTCGGCGGCGAAGTTGCCGGCGGGGTAGCGCTTCGCCAGCGCCTCGTAGTTCTCCAGCGCTTCGTCCGCGCGGCCCAGGCGCTGCTGCGTCCAGGCCTCGAAGAACAGCGCGTCGTCCGCGTAGCCGTGCTCCGGGTAGTCCCTGGCCAGCGTGGCGTACGTCTCCACCGCCGCCTCCGGCTGCACCACGGACTGCGAATAAGCGAGCAGGTACAGCGCCTGCGGTCGCTGCTCGGGCGACAGGCACTCGCGCGCCACGGGCTCCAGCACCTGGATGGCGCGTCGGTGCTGACGCTCCTTGCGCAGGGCGCGGCCCAGGGTGAGCTGGGCGCGGCAGGCCAGCTCGTCCGGGAGCTCCGCGCGGGGCCCTGAACGGGCCAGCATGTTCATGGCGGCGACGTTCTGGTGCAGCTCCACCAGCGCCTCCGCGCGACGCACGCGCCACTTCATGGGCAGGGGCAGGTCGCGCAGCAGGGCCTTCGCACGGTCCGCCTCCGGCGACAGGGGCGCGGTGGCCCAGACCTCCAGCAGCGCCCGGTGCTCGGCGTTGTACATGCCCTGCGCGCGCGCCAGGTCGCAGTACGCGAGCAGCGCCTTCATGCGCAGCGCGTCCGGCCCGCGGGCCTGCCGGTTGTCGATGAACTCCTGGAGCGCGGCCAGCGCCTCGGGGATCTTCAGCTGGCGCTTGAGCACGCGCGCCATGGTGAAGCGGGCCTCCGGATAGAGCGGGGAGCTGGGGCTCACCTGGCCATACTGCTCCGCCGCGCGCAGCGGCTTGCGCAGCCGTTCATGCGACTGCGCGGCCTTCATCAGGCAGTGGTCGCGCAAGGGGACGTAGTCCTCCGCCAGCGCGGTGAACTCCGCGGCGGCGGTGGCGAAGTCGCGCGCGAGGAACGCGCTCTGTGCCTGGAGGAAGCGGCCGGGCAGGGAAGGGGGAGACTCCGTCGCGAGCAGCGCCCGCGCGGACTTGTACCGGCCGCGGTCGAACTCCGCCTTCGCCTTCGCCAGCAGGCCTTCCGCGAAGTAGGAGGACAGCCGCTCCGGGCCGAAGGCCTCCGCCGTCACCTCGTCCTGGGAGGGCTGCGCCGTGGGCGTGTCGAGCAGGGCCTCCAGCTTCTCCTCCGACATCACGTCGCCGGAGTCGTCCTCGTCCGGTGCCTGTGCCCACGTGGTGCCCGGGGCCCACAGGCCCGCGCACGCGAGCAAGACCGCTGCTGTTCCTCGAAGTCCGTCCATGCCAGCCCTCGTTCGTCCGCCAGGGACCCGGATGGATTGGCACTGCCCGTGAGCTTGGAACCTGCCCGCCTGTCCGCTTGCCAGGCTCGCGTTGGCTTTCGTGCATCCGCTCCCAGGCACACATCCGGAGCGCTGCACGAAAGCCAACGGCCCGCGGGCCCTGCGTCTGGCGTCTGGGGTGCTACATACCCAGGGGCGCCTGCCTGCTGTCAGGGCGCGGCGTTCTGCACCGAGAGGTCGCTCGGCATGCGGGGCGCCACCTCGTAGGTCGTCTCATACTGCGCGGCCAGACCCGCCACGGCGATGCGCTGTCCCACGCTGAGGGCCTGGAGCGCGGCCTTGTCGAAGCCGCCGGAGACGTGGACGAACACCTGCACCTCGCCGGTGCCGTCGTCGATGTAGAGCTTGTAGCCGTAGGGCGAGTCGTCCTGGAACGCCTGCGTGATGGCGCCGCTCACGTGGATCAGCTGGCCTTCCACGGACTCGTTCACACCGCCGGTGGTGACCTCCTTGGGCGACACCTGCTCCGTGCCCGACTTCAGCTCCACGTCCCCGGGCACGCTCTTGAGGATGCGCAGCTGGTTCTGCTCATCCAGCCTGCCGGTGACGCGCACGCGGGCGCCTGGCTCGAAGGACAGCTTCTCCTCCAGCTTGACGTAGATGCCGCCGGTGTCGTCCTGGATGGCGAAGCCCTCATCGCCCAGGGCGGAGGAGAACGCACCGGGCGCCACGGTGACCGAGCCCTCCACCGTCACCTCCGAGCCGTTGGAGCGCGAGCGCGCATCCTCGATGGAGAGCACCGGCTGACAGCCGGCGAGCGCGAGCACGAACGCGCCCAGCAGCGTGAGAGCGCCCCGGCGCGAAAGGGGAGGGGAGGAAGGGAAGGAGGTCGGGTTCATGGCCGCCTTCTAGCATCCAGTGCACAGGGATGGCTTGAATTTCTGATTGTTCTCGAATTTGCCCGAGATGGGACTGGCATCTGCCTTTGTGTCGCATCGAGGCCGGGCGGGCTGTCGACACGCTGCGTCTGCGACAGAGCGTGGAGGCATGCGACGGGTGATACATGAGGAGAACCGATGTGAATCATTGGCTCCTCTTGCGATCCGCGGGCCTGTAGCTTTACCGTGCGCCTGCTGCCCTCCCCCGGACATCCATGGCCACTCCGAGTCTCCCGTCGTCGAGTGTCGCGGTCGAAGAGAAGCCCTCGCTGGCCCGCATCTGGTGGGTCGCGCTGCGTCCCAAGACGCTCACCGCGTCCATCGCGCCGACGCTGGTGGGGTGGGCCTTCGCCCACGTGGAAGGGAGCTGGCGGCCGGTGCCGGCGCTGACCTTCCTGGTGGGGTTCATGCTGGCGCAGATCGTCAGCAACCTGGTGAACGACTACTCGGACTTCGAGCGCGGTGCGGACACCGCGGCCCGGCTGGGGCCCGCGCGCGTCACGCAGAAGGGCTGGCTGACCTCACGTGAAGTGGCGGGCGCCGCGGCCCTGGCCTTCACCGGCGCCGCGCTCGCGGTGCTGCTCCTGACGCAGGCGGGGGGGTGGCCCGTGCTCGTGGGCGGCGCCGTGTGCCTGGCGGGCGCCGTCCTCTATTCGGCGGGCCCCGTGCCGCTGGGCTACATGGGCCTGGGGGACCTGCTGGTGCTGCTCATCTCCGGCCTGCTGGGCGTCACCGGCAGCTACGGGGTGCTCACCCACCACCTCTCCGGTGACGTGGTGCTCGCGGGCCTGTCCATGGGGCTCATCGCCGCGGGCATCCTCGCGGTGAACAACCTGCGCGACCGTGAGACGGACGTGCTCGCCGGCAAGCGCACGTTGGTGGTGCGCTTCGGCCGCCGCTTCGGCCAGTGGGAGTACACGCTCGCGGTGGCGGGGGCGTTCGCGCTGCCGCTGATTGCCTGGGCGCTGTCGCCCGCGCATCCGCGCGCGTGGCTCTTCACGCTGGCGGGTCTGCCGTTCGCGGCGGTGCAGATCCGCGCCATCTGGCGCGAGGACGGCGGCGCGCTCAACCCGCACCTGGGGCGTACCGCGGGGCTGGGGCTGGTGTTCGCCGTGCTCCTGTCCGCCGGCCTCAGCCTCTGACGGCTCTAGAACCGGACCGTCGTTGGCCGCGCCCATCCGACGCTCTGAGTCACCCGCCCGCGGGGCTCATTCCTCTCGTGCGATCTGCGGTCCACGAATTGCGCGGACTCTCATAATGTGGTCAGTTCGAACCGATGAGGTGTTCTCCTCCCAACCCTTCCCAAGCCTCACCGTCTCCGCATGGCGGAGCGTTGGCGGCGTCGGGAAGGGTGGGTCGCGTGGGCCAGCGCGTGAGGACACCTGCTCCCTTTCCTCCCCCTGACTCCCCCCGGCCTCGTCTTCCATGAACCGCTCAATCCTGCTGAAGAGCGCGTGGTGCGCCCTGCTGGTGCCCCTGCTGTCCTGCAACCTCCTCAAGGTCACTGATGACGAGGGGTCCACCACGGGCCGTGGTGCCAAGCGGTTCGACCCGTACCAGGGCCTCAACTCCGGCGCGATCCGGCTGAGCCTCCAGTACATCAACGGCTGCGCCTTCCTGCCCAACGGGCAGATGGTGGCGAAGAACAGCGTGACCGGCTCGTACCCGGACATGTGCATCACGCCGCTCGCGCAGAACCCGCTGACGCTGTCGCCTCCCACGGGGACGCTGCAGATCCTGTCAGACACCCAGTACTTCCTGAACCAGTTCTCCGTGTCGGAGACCGTGGTCAACCAGCACAACAACCCCAACGACCAGACCGCCGCGCTGGCGTGGATCAAGAACGAGTCCGTGTTCGCGGGCCTGGACTGGACCAACGTCAACCAGGGCCCGGACGAGTGGAGCTTCTACAGCCTCGCGGGCGCGGTGGAGGACTGCTGGACCCGCGAGGTGCAGTTCGGCAACGCGAACTGGCAGAAGGTGAAGGACGACACCATCACCGTGGAGGTGCTGGACGAGACGGGCACCCCGCGCGCGAGCCAGACGTACCTGCGCTCGGAGCTGCTGGCCTCCTCGCCCTACGCCGGCCACAGCCGCTTCTCCTGGCGGTCGGAGAACCTGAAGCCGCCGCGCTTCCCCGGTGACAAGGACCCCGGCACCGTGACGGGCTTCACGGGCGGCCTGGACCAGAGCGCCGTCACGCGCACCGTCGCGCGCGTGGACTGGGTGGGCAGCACCAACCCCTTCAAGGTGCTGCGCGTGCCGCGCCTGTCGGGTCCCGGCGCGCTCAAGGCCACCTGGAGCCAGCTGCCGGACAAGCCGTTCTTCTTCCCCGTCACGTACATCATCCCGGATGACCGCCCGTCCACCTGCACCGACGACGCCGGCAACCCTGTGCAGTGCAGCCCGGGTCTCGACTCGCGGCTGGTGTTCTCGCCTCCGAAGGAGGGCAGCTTCTACAAGCCCGGCGAGGACGTGAGCGTCTACGTGGACCTGCGCGACAGCGCGGGCGCGCACCTGCACTCGCGCGACCTGTTGCCCAGCGCCCGGGAGATCATCGGCGGCCAGTCCAACGGCATCCAGACCTTCGTTCCCAACGTCATCGCGACCGTCATGGAGAACGACTCCATCTCCAACGTGGCCGTCGCCGGCCCCATCCAGGACCTCCAGGTGCTGGGCAACCCGAGCGACAAGCCCCAGTTCTTCGCCCGGCCGTTCCCGTTCGCCATGCTGGATGACGCCACGCTCACCGGGATTACGCCGGGCCTCATTGATTACAAGTGGCCCACGCGCCAGACGTTCACGCTGCCCGCGAACGCGAAGCCGGGCACCTACGTGGCGCTGGTGAAGTTCAACCGCGCGTCCATGGGCGAGCGCGTCGCCAAGCTGAACCCGTTCTTCTTCCAGGTGGGCCAGGACGAGCCGACGACGTACCCGGGCAACGTGGGCAACTGCCAGCTCTGCCACCGCGGCGTGCTGTCGCTGGACAACCTGCGCCACGGCCTGTCGGTGGACCACATCGAGAGCTGCAAGGTCTGCCACCACTACGACACGGACACGGTGGGCCGCACGCAGGAGATGGTGCACCGCATCCACATGAACTCGCCCAGCTACCCGGCGAACCGCGCGGACTGCACCGTGTGCCACCTGACGCGCAAGAGCACGGAGCGTCCCAGCCTGTCGCTGTGCGGCTCGTGCCACATCTCCCAGCACGGGGATGAGTTCTTCCAGATCGCCTTCAACCAGCGCGGCACGCCCAGCCGGTTCGGCAACTGCGCGCAGACCTGCCACGGCGGCGACCAGCTCCCCGCCAGCCACATCCTCCCCGGGAAGTAGGGGAAGCAATCCGCCATGCAAAGAGCTCTCTTCTTCGGATCGCTCCTCGGCGCGGCCCTGCTGAACGCCGGCTGCCAGGAATCCTCCAACAACCCCGCGGCGTCGACCTTCACGCCGCGCCCCACGTATGAAAACCGCGAGCCAGAGGGCCTCACCTCCCGGGTGACCGGCTTCACCGTGGACCCGGAGGCATACTTCTTCAACCTGGCCGGCTGCGCGCCGACGCCCGAGCAGTGCCAGCTGCCGCCGCTGTACGCGGAGTTCAGCCCGCTCTTACAGCGCGCGGTGGTGGAGAACGCGGCCATCACCCTGCTGGACTCCGCCACGGGCCAGGTGCTTGCGGAGAGCGGCGTGGTCGCGCCGTCGGACGCCAACGGGGTCTGGACCCTGGACAAGGTGCCCACGCGCCGGGGCGCGCCGTTCTTCGTGCTGTCGCAGGTGTCGCCGGAGATGCCGGGGATGCCGGCGATACCGAGCGGCAAGCTGGCAAACAACGCCGTGATGCCGCTGCCGCCGCCGATGTTGACGCTGCAGTCCGTGCCGGAGGGCGACTACGTGACCACGCTGACGGTGCGGCCGGTGGTGCCCGCGCACAGCGCCTGCGTGGGCCTGGAGGCCCTGCAGATGAGCGACAAGGGCATCCTGGAGGCGGTCGCGAAGTATCTGTCCTTCGAGGGCACGTCCACCACGGTGGCGGACCTGCTCAACCCGGGCCGCTTCGGCGGCGTGACGGTGTTCTGGCTGTACCGGCCGGGCTTCCCGGTCTTCCGCGTGCCGGCGGCGAACACCACCGTGGAGGCCAGCGCGGGCCGCGTGCTGAACATCGAGTGGGCGCCCCCGGGCGTGCTGCCGGAGCCGCTCAATCTGCTGCAGTCCGCACGAGGCTTCTTCATCCCGCCGGGGCCTCCGGCGCCCTACAGCTCCCTGGGCCTCGTCGCCGTCGTCCACCCGCCGTCGCCGCCGGGGCCGCCGCCGGTGGTCCACTTCGAAGCGAAGGACTCCACCACGAGCGATCCGGAAGGGCGCCCGTGGGTGCTCCAGCCGCTGGATCTTCCCGTGGCCCCGCGCACGGTGACGTTCGCTGGCCTCCAGATGTACAGCAAGACGCCCTCGACGACGCCCCAGATTCCCCCGCCCAGCACCTGCCTGCCGGGCCAGTAGCCGCCTCACCCGTCCCAACGCCGGCGCTCCGTCCACTCCATCCCGTGGAGCAGACGGAGCGCCGTGTGCCGTCCCCGTTCATCCGGAGAAGCGTTCCCCATGATGAAGAAGATCCTGATCGCCATTGGTGCGTTGGTCGCCCTGGTCCTGATTGGCGCGGGCACCGCCATGGGCGTGGCCAGCCACAAGATCAACAAGACGTATGAGCATGTGGCGCTGCCCAACATCACGCGCGACAGCTCGCCGGAGGGCATTGCCCGCGGTGAGCAGGTGTTCCGCGCGGTGTGCGCGGAGTGTCACGCGGGCGGTGGCAACACCAAGCCCACGGGCGTGCAGATGCACGATTTCCCGCCGGAGCTGGGCACGTTCTACTCCGCGAACATCACCTCCGACCCGGAGAAGGGCGTGGGCGCCTGGACGGACCAGGAGATCGCCCGCATGGTGATCAACTCCATCGACAAGAACCACCACGTGCGCCCCATGCCCGCGTTCCCCAACATGGGTGACAAGGACCTGGCGGCGGTCATCGGGTTCATGCGCTCCGGCCACCCGGACTTCGCGCCGGAGAAGTCCCAGCCGCCGCGCTCCACGCTGACCCCCATGGGCCGGATGGTGTTCTCCTTCGCCATGGGCATCAACGACAAGGGCCGCACGGAAGTGGTGCCCGTGCCCGCGAAGGCGGCGGACTCCGTGGAGTACGGCCGTTACGTGTCCGCCAGCGTCTACGACTGCGTCTTCTGCCACTCGCCGGGCTTCGAGGGCAGCGCGGTGAAGATGCAGAAGCCGGAGACCGTGCTGAGCGGCGGCTTCGAGTTCGACATGGTGCCGCTGGGCGGCGAGGGCAAGCTGCTGTCGCCCAACATCACCGTCAGCGAGACGGCCGGCATCGGCAAGTGGACGCTGGACGAGTTCAAGCACGCCATGCGCACGGGCGTGACGCCCACGGGCCACATCCTGCGCGCGCCCATGCCCAAGTACCGCTACGCGGACGACGTGGAGCTCACCGCCATCTACACCTTCCTGCGCTCCATGAAGCCCAACGACACCGTGGTGCCGCCTCCCGCTGGTGGCCGCCCCAAGGCGGAGCCCTCCAACGACCCGGAGAAGATGTTCAGCTCCCTGGGCTGCGCGACCTGCCACGCCCCCGGCAAGGCCTACGAGGCCAAGCTCCAGGGCGCCAAGGGCAAGGCTCCGGAGGAAGTGGCCAAGTGGATCCGCAACCCGGAGTCCTTCAAGCCCGGCACGCAGATGCCCACCTACGAGTCCCTCGTCGATGAGAACAACGCCCTGGCGCTCGCGAAGTACGTCCTGGGCAGGACGGGCGGCACCGTGAGTGAAGGCACCGCTCCCTGAGTTTGGCATCCGTGTGACAAAGGCCCCCGCGTGAGTGTCAACACGCGGGGGTCCGGTGAAACATCACGTTTCTTCCGGGGGGTGGGCGTCACAGGAAGTACAGGTTCAGATAAGCTTTCATGCGAAGTCGTTCCCCCACCCCGCGGAGCGTCAGTCCATGAATGTTTCACCGGCCTCCCCCTCGGCTCACCGGTCGCAGCGTCCCCAGCCGCTTCACCTCCACGAGACAAAGGCCCCGGATGCGCAGGGGCCCATCCGGTTGGATGACGTGCTCTGGAATCCGGTCAACGCGGAGGAGGCGCTGGAGGGGCTGGAGAAGATCCTCGCCCGGCTGAACGCGCGCAATGACTCACGCGCCATCTTCCTGGACATCTACGCCATCGTCACGCGCAAGGTCGTCCACCTGCTGAGCCGGGAGGACGCGGGCGGCTTCCTCGAACCCGAGTGGCTGTCTCACCTGACGGGCCGCTTCGCGGAAGAGGCGCTCATCGCGGTGCGGGACTCGCTGAAGAACCTGCCGCTGCCCACCGCGGCGTGGCGCTTCGCGACGCACTACCCGGCCCAGGGCCTCACGCAGCCGTACCAGGACGCGCTCCTGGGCGTGAGCGCCCACATCAACCACGACCTGGGAATGGTCGTCTACGACAACATCGCCCACCAGTCGCCGCCGGTGGATGCACGCCGCCTGGCGCGCTACCGGCATGACTACTTCCACGTGAACGAGATCCTCCGCTCGTGCATCCCGGAGTGCGTGGACCTGCTCGCGGAGCGCTACCGGTGCGCGTCCACGCGGCTGCTCCTGCGCGTGCCCTTCAGCCGCCCCGTGGTGGAGCGGACGGTGATGCGGATGCTCATCGTCTGGCGCCAGCGCGTCTGGGACAACGTCGTCGCGATGCTGGAAGCGCAGACGCCGGAGGAGCACCAGGCCGTCGTGGAGCGCGTCCGCACGACGTCCGGCCGCATCGCGCAGGCGCTGTGCGCGGACAAGGCGCTCTGGTGGACGGTGCGCGGCGAGTCGCCGCCGTTCAGCCTGGGCCTGCCGCCGGAGGCGTGGCCCGGCGTGGTGCCGCCTCCGGAGCCCGGGCCGGAAGTGGACGCGAGCGCTGCCCGCGCCAGCTAGCGGACCGCCTCAGGAGGGCGTGACTCCGGCCACGAGGTAGAAGCGCACCTGGCCGGAGTTGACGGCGTAGGCGACGTCCACGCCCAGCAGGGGCAGCACGACGTTGTTGAGGTACAGCCGCAGGCCCCCGCCCACGCCCTGGGCCACGGTGACGGGGTTCTGGCCGGTGATCGTCTCCCGCAGGTAGTTGCGGATGACGCGTCCGTTGGCGTCGAGCAGGAGCCCATCCTCGGGCACGTCCTTCCACGCGACGGCGCCCGTGTCGGAGAAGGCCACGCCCCGGAAGGCCAGCGACTTCACCTTGAAGAGGGGGAAGTGGTACTCGGCCGTGAAGGTGAGCCGGCTGTCGCCGCGGAACTGCCGGTACTGGAAGCCGCGCAGCGTGTTGCCGCCCATCACCAGCTCCTGGTGGAAGGGCAGGTCCGTGCCCAGGATCAGCTCTCCGCGCAGCACCAGGTTGTTCTCCTCGAAGAAGCGGATGCCGTGGCGATAGAGGAGGCCGAGCTTGCGGTAGTCGAACTCGCTCCACACGTCCGGGGTGGACACCTCGTAGGAGGCCTCCAGGTTGAGCCCCTCCGTCACCGCGTGCAGCGTCTGGCGCGTGTCCAGGCCCACCATGAGGCGCAGCGACGTGTCCCGCATGGCGGGGCCGGTGGAGAAGGGCGGCGTCGTCACCGGCAACTTGGGGTCCGGAGTCTTCGCGTCGATGCTCGACAGGCGGTACTTCGCCGCCGCGCGCACGCGCTCGAAGAGGATGAAGCCCAACTCGGCGCTGAGGGACGCGGAGTTGAAGCGCGTGCGCCGGAGGACCTCCGGGTCGTCCTCGCTGGCGTCCATGCTGTACTCGTCCACGCGGTCGCTCTTGAGCTGCCCCTCCAGGCTGAACTTGAGCTGCGGCAGGCCGAAGAGGATCGGATCCAGGAAGCCCATGTACAGGCCGCTCTCGCCGGTGCTCACCTGCGCCGCCACGACGAACTTCTTCGCGCGGCCGCCCAGGTTGTTCTCCGCGTAGAGCAGCCCGCCGCCGGTGTTCGCGGAGGACAGGGCCACCGTGGGGGCCACCACCCACGACGCCTTGTCCTTCACCCGCAGCACCAGCCGCACGCGCCCGTCGGGCATCGGCTCGGTGCTGACACGGACATCCTGGAAGAGCCCCGTGGCCAACAGGCGCCGCTCCACCTTCTCCAGTTCCTCGCTGTCCACCTCGTCGCCCACGCCCACCTGTCCGAACGAGCGCACCGTCGAGGACTGCGTCTTGTTCGCGCCCTCCACCGTCACGTCTCCGACCTCGGAGCGTAGGGAGGAGGACACGGGCAGGTCCTCGTCGGCGTGGGCCATGGAGGCCCCCAGGCCCGTCAGGACCAGGGCGAGGACGGACAGGTGATGGCGGAAGCAGGAGAGAAGCACGCACTGCTCATACTCCACGAGCCGTGGGCGCTGGTTGTTTCGACGCGTGTCGAACGGCGCGGGCGCGCGATGTTCAACGTTCGGCGTCCGGCCCGGCCCACCGACGGCTCCCCGTGCGCCCTGGAGGACAGTGGCATCTGGACGGGCGTCCCGGGCCTGGACGGATTATGCTCATAATGTTGGCGGACATCCGTCCTGGAGGGACGTGGGCATGGCATCGACGGCAGAGGGCGGGCGCCAGGAGTTGTTCCTGGACGACCTGTCCGTGGGGCAGAAGTTCTTCAGTGACACGCACACGCTGGACGCGGCGCAGATTGTCGCCTTCGCGCGGGAGTTCGACCCGCAGGGCTTCCATCTGGACGACGCCACGGCGAAGGACACGCTGTTCGAAGGGTTGGCGGCGAGCGGCTGGCACACGGCCGCCATCACCATGAAGCTCAACGTCCAGAGCGGGCTGCCCTTCAAGGGCGGCATCGTGGGGGCGGGCGGGGACATCCGCTGGCCCAGGCCGACGCGCCCGGGGGACGTCCTTCACGTGGAGAGCGAGGTGCTGGAGGTGACTCCCTCGCGCACGCGGCCGGACCGGGGCATCGCCACCGTGCGCAGCGAGACGCGCAACCAGAAGGGCGACGTGGTGCAGGTGCTGGTCGCGAAGCTGGTGCTGCCCCGTCGCCCGGCGAGCGGGTGAGCGGGACGTGACGCTTTGCGTGAGCGCGGGCGGAGGTTACGGTGCGGCCCGCATTGGACGGGGTCCCCGTCCCGCTCCCAAGGAGTCCCTTCGCATGTCCCGCGCTGCCCCTGACTTCGACCTGGCCTCCGTGGACGTGGAGGGCTTCTACCGGGAGCTGAAGGAGCTGCGCGCCCGGCTGGACGCGGACCTGGGTGAGCCGGACGCGGCGCACCTGCGGAAGATGGAGCGCTGGGGGAAGGTCGCGTCGGTGCTGGGCGTGGCCACGGCGTGGATCGCCCCCAACCCGCTCTCCGCGGTGGCGCTGGGCCTGGGCCGCTCCACGCGCTGGCTGCTGATGCACCACGTGGGGCACCGGGGCTATGACCGCGTGCCGGGCATGCCCGCGTCGCGCACCAGCAAGGGCTTCGCGAAGGGGAACCGCCGGTTCGTGGACTGGCTGGACTGGATGCTGCCGGAGGCGTGGGTCTTCGAGCACAACGTGCTGCACCACTCGCACACCGGCGAGGAGGCGGATCCGGACCTCCTGGAGCGCAACGCGGAGGGCTCGCTGCGTGACACCGGCCGGCCGCTGGCGCTGCGCTACGCGCAGCTGGCGCTCCTGGCCGTCACCTGGCGCGCGAGCTACTACGCGCCGGAGACGCTGGGTTCGCTGCGCCGCAAGGGCCGGCGCGAGGGTGGGGCGCTGACGCGCACGGAGCTGCGGGAGCTCTTCACGCGCTGCTACCTGCCGTACGCGACCGTCTTCTTCGGGCTGTACCCGGCGGCGTTCCTGCTGGTGTCGCCGTGGGCGGCGTTCAGCGTGTTCTGCAACTCCGTGATGGCGGACGTCGTCACCAACCTGCACACGTTCTTCGTGGTGGGCCCCAACCACACCGGCGAGGACCTGTACCGCTTCGACTCCGCGCCCGCGAACAAGGCGGAGCGCATGGTGCAGCAGGTGGTGGGCAGCGCGAACTACCGCACGGGCGGCGACCTCAACGACTACGCCCACCTGTGGCTGAACTACCAGATTGAGCACCACCTCTGGCCGGACCTGCCGATGCTGAAGTACCGCGAGGCGCAGCCGCACGTGAAAGCGCTCTGCGAGAAGTACGGCATCCCGTACGTGCAGGAGAGCGTCTGGACGCGCGCGCGGAAGATGGTGGACATCATCGTGGGCAAGGCGTCCATGAAGCGGCTGGTGAAGCCCGCGGCGCCCGGGATGTCGGCCGCCGACGCCCGGGCGGAAGCCTCCGCGGCCTGAGCGTCAGGCGGGCGGCGCGCGGCGGCGGCGGGGCAGCGGGGCGAGCGCCACGGGCGTTGCTTCCGTGGCCGTGTCCTCCTGCCGCACGGCCTCCGCGTTCACCACGCGCACGCCGTCGGGTTGGACGGGCAGCCCCAGGGTCTCCACGAAGAGGCGGTAGCTCTCCTCCAGGCGGCGGTGCAGCGCGCTGAAGGTCTGGTGCGCGGTGCCGGGCATGTCCTCGGTGTAGGTGAAGTACCAGCGAAGCTCGTCCAGCCGCCCGTAGAAGTGGTCCACCACCGCCTGCTCCTGTTCGGTCAGGTGGATGAGCTGGGCGAAGGCGCCGTCCGCGTAGCGTGAGGCCACCGTCTCCACCAGCGGGTCGCGGCTGCGCAGGCGGGAGAAGAGGAGGAACATCTCCTCCCGGCGTGCGGCCAGCCTCCTCATGATGCCGGCTGCGTCGAGGGCGAGCAGGTTGCGCACGCGCGCGGTGGTTTCTTCGGCCTTCTTGCGGCGAGCCATGGTGCGACACAGCCTACCGTCAGTGGCACCCCTCCACGCCAGGGGCTGCCCTCTTCGTGGGGAACCGGGCGGCCGGGCCCATGCTGCCCCCATGGCGGTGCGGCGCGGCGGGAGAGCGGTTGTTACGGTGGGGCCACCATGGTGCTCAAGATCGTCCAGGCAGGGGAACCGGTGCTGCGCCAGCGCGCGCGGGAGCTGACCCCGGAAGAAATCGGCAGCGAAGACACGCGGCGGCTCATCCAGCTGATGCGCGACACGATGCGGGACGCGCCCGGCGTGGGGCTCGCGGCGCCCCAGGTGGGCGTGGGCCTGCGGCTGGTGGTCATCGAGGACCGCGCCGAGTACCAGGCCGGCGCATCCCCCGCGGACCTGGCGCTGCGGGAGCGCGCACCGGTGGCCTTCCACGTGCTGATCAACCCGAAGCTGGTGGTGGAGGACCCCACGCCGATGGAGTTCCACGAGGGCTGCCTGAGCGTGAACGGCCTGGCGGCGCTGGTGGCCCGGGCGCGCGGCGTGCGGGTGGAGGCGCTGGATGAGAACGGGCAGCCGGTGACGGTGTCCGCGCGCGGCTGGTACGCGCGCATCATCCAGCACGAGCTGGATCACCTGGACGGCACGCTCTACGTGGACCGCATGGAGACGCGCAGCCTCACGACGCAGGAGAACCACCGCCGGCACTGGCTGGGCAAGAGCACGGCCCAGGTGCGCGCGGCGCTGGGACTGCCTGAGCAGACCCCTTCGCTTCCCCGAAAGGACCCGACATGAGCAGCAAGCTGTTCTCCCCCTTGAAGCTGCGGGACATCACCTTGCGCAACCGCGTGGTGGTTTCGCCCATGTGCCAGTACTCGAGTGACGACGGCTTCGCGAACGAGTGGCACGTGGTGCACCTGGGCAGCCGCGCGGTGGGGGGCGCGGGGCTGGTGGTGATGGAGGCCACGGCGGTGGAGCCGGAGGGCCGCATCTCGCCGCAGGACGTGGGGTTGTGGAAGGACGCGCACGTGGAGCAGCTGGCGCGCATCAACCGGTTCATGCACCAGAACGGCGCCGCGTCCGGTGTGCAGCTGGCGCACGCGGGCCGCAAGGCCTCCACGCCCCGGCCGTGGGACGCGGGCAAGCGCGTGGAGCCGGAGCACGGCGGCTGGCAGGTGCTGGGGCCCACGACGGAGGCGTTCGAGGAGGGCTACCCGGTGCCCACCGCGCTGGACGAGGCGGGCATCCAGCGCATCGTGAAGGCGTTCGCGGACGCGGCGGTGCGCGCGAAGGCCGCGGGGTTCCAGGTCATCGAGCTGCACGCGGCGCACGGCTACCTGCTGCACGAGTTCCTGTCGCCGCTGTCGAACAAGCGGACGGACAAGTACGGCGGCACGTTCGAGAACCGGACGCGCTTCGCGCTGGAGGTGACGCGCGCCGTGCGGGCGAAGTGGCCGGAGTCGCTGCCGCTCTTCATGCGCATCTCCGCGACGGACTGGGTGGAGGGCGGCTGGACGCCGGAGGACTCGGTGGCGCTGGCGCGGCTGGTGGCCAAGGAGGGCGTGGACCTGATGGATTGCTCGTCCGGCGGCGTGGTGCCGTACGCGAAGATTCCGGTGGGGCCGGGCTACCAGACGCAGCTGGCGGAGCAGGTGCGCAAGGAGGCGGGCATGCTCACGGGCGCGGTGGGGATGATCCGCTCCGCGTACCAGGCCGAGCACATCCTGGCCACGGGGCAGGCGGACGTCGTCTTCCTGGCGCGCGAGCTGTTGAGGGATCCGTACTGGCCGCTGCGCGCCGCGAAGGAGTTGCGCGCGGACGTGCTGTGGCCGCACCAGTACGAGCGCGCGAAGAACTGATCGGCGTAGGCTTCCGCGCATGCTGACCGAGGTGCAGGCGGGGCCCTATACCGTGCGCGGCGTGTCCGTGGGCGGCGTGTACACGTCGCTCCTGGTGCCGGAGCTGGGGGTGCTGCTCGACGCGGGCATTCCCATCCGCTCCTTCGCCACCACGGACCGCGTCTTCCTCAGCCACGGGCATGCGGACCATGCGAGCGCGCTGGGCTCGCTGCTGGGCATCCGCGCGCTCGTGGGGAAGGGGCCGCCGTTCGTCTACCTGCCGGCGGAGATTGAAGCGCCCGTGCAGGAGGCGCTCGCGGCCCTGGGGCGCCTGCACCGGATGAAGTCCGACATCCGCACCGTTCCCATGCGTCCCGGCGACACCGTGAAGGTGCAGCAGGACCTGTGGGTCCGCGCCTTTCGCACGCACCATCCCGTGCCGTCGCTGGGCTACCAGTTCCTACGCCGTGTCGCGAAGCTCAAGCCCGAGTTCCGCGAGCTGCCTCCGGCGGAGATTGGCCGCCGTCGTCAGGCTGGCGAGCCGCTGTTCGATGAAGTCGAGCGCCTGGAGCTGGCCTACTGCACGGACACGCTCTCCAACGTGCTGGAGCGCCAGCCGTCCCTGTTCGACAGCCGCGTGCTCATCCTCGAGTGCACGTTCATCGACGCGGAGCGCACCGTGCGCGACGCGCAGGAGCGGGCCCACATCCACCTGGAGGAGATCGCCTCCATGGCGGACCGCTTCCAGAACGAGGCCCTGGTGCTGATGCACTTCAGTCAGGCTTACAGCCCCGCGCAGGTCCACGCGACGCTCCAGGCCCGTCTGCCGGCGTCGCTGCTCGAGCGCGTGCGAGTCTTCGCGCCTGACGCCGGCCGCTGGTTCGGTTGACCCGTGGCGCCGGTGTAACGGAGGCCGCCATGACGTCCGCATCCCCCCGCCACGTCCTCATCGCCGGAGCCGGCATTGGAGGCCTCACGCTGGCCTGTGCCCTCCAGCGCGCGGGCCTTCGCGCCACCGTGTTCGAACGCGCCGAAGCCCTGCGTCCGGTGGGCGCGGGCATCATCGTGCAGATGAATGCCGCGGTGGCCCTGCGCCGCATCGGCCTGTGTGACGCGGTGGTCGCGGAGGGTGAGCGCGCGGAGCAGACCCTCATCCTCGATTCGACGGGCGCCCGGATCACCGCCGTCGACGTGCGCTCGCTCCAGGAGGAGCTGGATATCCCGATGG
Organism: Corallococcus sp. CA054B; assembly: GCF_003611625.1. Taxonomy (NCBI): domain Bacteria; kingdom Pseudomonadati; phylum Myxococcota; class Myxococcia; order Myxococcales; family Myxococcaceae; genus Corallococcus; species Corallococcus sp. CA054B. The sequence goes on along the minus strand of NZ_RAVY01000092.1, from coordinate 2,335 downwards.
TGGCCGTGCACCGCGCGCGCCTCCAGGCCGTCCTTCGCGCCCACGCGGGCCCGGAGGAGGCCGTGCGGCTGGGCGTCAGCGTGACGGGCTTCGAGGACGACGGCGCCCGCGTCACGGTGACGCTGTCCTCGGGTGAGACCGTCACGGGCGACGTCCTGGTGGGCGCGGATGGCCTGCGCTCCGTTGTACGGACCGGGCTGCTGGGCGCGCAGCCCACGCGCTACTCCGGCTACACCAGCTGGCGCGGTGTCTGTCCGGGCGCGGACCTGGTGCCAGCGGGCCAGCTCACCGAGACGTGGGGACCCGGGGCTCGCTTCGGCATCGTGCCCATTGGCCATGGCGAGGTGTACTGGTTCGCCACGCTGAACGCGCCCGCGGGGGCGGAGGATGCGCCGGGACAGACGCTCGCCGTCCTCCAGGAGCGCTTCGCCGGATGGCACGCGCCCATCGCGAAGCTGCTCGCGGCGACGCCCCCCGAGCGCGTCCTGCGCACGGACATCCACGACCGTCCTCCGGTGTCGCACTGGAGTCGGGGCCGCGTGACGCTGCTGGGTGACGCCGCGCATCCGATGACGCCGAACCTGGGGCAGGGCGGCTGTCAGGCCATCGAGGACGGCGTGGTGCTGGGGGAATGTCTCGCGGCGCCGGGCAGCGTGGAAGACGCACTGCGTGCATACGAATCCCGCCGGGTGAAACGTGCCAACGCGCTGGTCGTGCGCTCACATCAGGTGGGACGTGTGGCCCAGTGGGAGAATGGAGCCGCGCGTTTTGTCCGCGATGCACTATTCCGGCGTGTCCCGCAGTCGGCCGCGAGACGCGAGCTATGGACGCTGGTCCAAGGCATGCGCTGAGACGTATCAGGCTTTATAGAGTTTGTCTTTGCCGGGGAGAGAGCAGCCTGCCCTGGCGGGGGGAACTCATGCAGACGAAGCCCACGCGGTTTGCCGCCCTTGTCCTCGTGTCAACGGCTTCCTGTCAACGCACTGAAACACCAGAGGCCGCCGCACCGCCAGGCGCTCCCAATGTCGTCACGGGTACGCCGGATGCCGGCACCGGCGACGTCAACGCCCGGATCCAGAGCATCCTCGGGGAGCCCGCGAAGTACGAGCAGGCCTTCGCGTCGTTCCAGAAGGCGGTGGCCGCTCACGACGCGAAAGCCGTCGCCGCCCTGGTGGCATATCCCTTCACCGCGAACGTGGGCGGCAGGAAGGTGAAGCTGCCCGACGCCGCTGCGTTCGTGAGGCACTACGACGTCATCGTCACGCCGGCTATCGCCAACGTCATCACCCGGCAGCGCTACGCGGACCTCTTCGTCAACGCCGACGGCGTGATGTTCGGCCAGGGCGAGGCGTGGCTCAACGGCGTTTGCAAGGACGCCGGGTGCAAGGACTTCGACGTCCGGGTGATCGCCATCCAGTCCGCGAACTGATCAGGACCGTGTGACGGACGCGAGGAACGGCAGGACGCGCGGCAACACCTTGGGCGCCTTCGCCCAGGCACCGCCGTGGTCGGCGTGCTCGATGGTCGCGAACTCCGCGCCGGCTCGCTGCGCCACGGCCTTCATGGAGTCGTGGTACGGGTCCATCGCGCCGCAATAGAGCAGCCCCGGCTTGCTGGAGCCCACCAGCGCCGCATCCAGGCCCGCCGAGGTTTCACAGGCCTTCATGCACAGCCGGAGCGCGTCCAGGTCTCCCGCGTCGATGGCCTCCGCCAGCTCCGGCGCGCGCCGTGCTCCCATCAGGAGCAACTGGAACCAGTCCACGGTCGTGCCGGGCTTGAGCTGCTTCTCCAGGGCCGCGTAGGCCACGGGCAGGCCCACCACCGGATCCCAGCCGCCCACCACGTACGAGGCCAGCCGCTCCGGCGCGAAGGACGCCAGGCCACACACCGTCCAGCCGCCCATCGAGTAGCCCCACGCATGCGCCCGGTCGATGGAGAGCGTGTCGAGCACCGACAGCGCGTCCTCCACGCGATGCTTCAGCGCGTAGGCCTCCAGGTCGTGCGGCGTGTCGCTCTGGCCGTGCCCCAGCGAGTCGAACGTCACCACCGTGTACGCGTCCGTCAGCGCGGGCAGGTACCCCTTGAGCGACCAGTGCGAGCCCAGCTGGAGCAGGCCGTGCAGGAGCAGCAGGGGAGGGCCGTGGCCCTGGACCTCGTAGTGGATGCGGCGGCCGGACCTTGTCGCGAAGGGCATGGCGTGGCGATTCCCTAAGCCAGGGGAAGTAAGTCCTGTCAGGGGGTAGCGCGAGGCGCAAGCAGACTGAGCCGTCCTGAGCGCCGCAAGCGGTGCAGCAGTCGGACGGCTTCCGGATAGAACGCCTCGCGCTGCTCGGTC
>NZ_RAVY01000091.1:0-36471 GCF_003611625.1 Corallococcus sp. CA054B | reverse complement strand
CACCACCACCGCGCCCGCCCCGTCGCCAATGCCAATGGCGTGGCCCTGCGTGTAGTCCACGTTGCGGGTCCACGCGGAGCCCACCGCCACCAGCGCGTGCCGGATGCTGCCCGCGCGCAGGGCCTCCCAGGCCAGCACCACGCCCATCAGGAAGTTGGCGAAGTCCGCGTTCACCGGCACCACCAGCGTGCCCTGTGACAGGCCCAGCTCGCGGTGCACCGCGTACAGCTCGTTCGGCGCGATGAACTCCGACACCGACACGTAGCCGTACAGCCGCTCCACGTCCGCCGCCGTCAGCCCCGCGTCATCAAGCGCGGCGGCGCCCGCCTTCGCGGTGAGCGCGGCCAGGGACTCGCCCGGGCCCAGCACCCGGCGCTCGCGGTTGCCGTAGAAGAGCGCGTGCTCCCCACCGCTTCCGGCGGCGCGGCGCAGGGGCTCGAACAGCGGGTCGTCATTGCCGCGAACCTGCTCCGGGACAGCGGCGCCGACTCCCAGGAGCGCGAAGGTCGCGGCCGACATGCGGCTACTTCCCGTCCGACGCCACCGCGGCGAAGCGGTCGCCGTACGGCGGGACCTCGCGGTAGTCGATGTGCGCGACGATGACCTGCGGCTGGCCGGTCTCGTTCGCGCGGCGCAGCACTTCCGGCAGCAGCGCGTCCAGCTGGCCGGGGCCGTTCACCGTGTAGGCGCGCGCGCCCAGCGACTCGGAGAAGGCCTTCAGGTCCGGGTTGCCCAGGCCGTAGTAGTCATCCTCCAGCGGCACGGTGCGGTCCTGCACGTGCTCGCCGTGGTTCACCATGCCCAGGAAGTTGTCGTTGAGGACGATGGTCACCGTGCCCACGCGGTAGCGCGAGGCGGTGATCATCTCCGTGCCGTTCATCAGGAACGCGCCGTCGCCGACGATGGCCACCGCGGAGCGGTCCGGCCGGCCCACCTTGCCGCCGATGACGGCGCCGCAGGACCAGCCCATGGACGACAGGCCGCACGGGTAGAAGATGCGCGCGGGGGGCGTGATGTGCAGCAGGTGCGACGTCCAACCCGTGCAGTTGCCCATGTCGATGTACAGGTCCATGTCCGGGCTCAGGTGCTTGTCGAGCTCCGCCATCAGGTCCTGCGGCTTCACCGAGTCCCGGGCCTGCGGGGTGCGGACGGCGGGCGCGGGCTCCGTCAGCGCCATCACCTGCGCCCAGCGCTCCTGCACGCGCGCGCCGCTGGACGGGCCAATCATCTGCCCCAGCTCCGCCAGGCCCGTCATCACCGAGCCCACGTCCGCCACGATGGGCAGCCGCACCGGCAGGAACTGGCCGATGTTGGAGGCGTTCACGTCCACCTGGATGACGTGGTGGATGGCCTGGAAGTAGCGGTGGAAGCTGCGGGAGGCCCACTCACCCAGGCGGCTGCCCAGGACGAGCATCACGTCCACGCCGTCGCGCAGGTACGCCTCGGCGCGCTTGCTGCCGGCCAGGCCCAGCACGCCCAGCGACAGCGCCTCGCGCTCGGAGAACAGCCCCTTGCCGCGCATGCTGGTGGCCACCGGGATGCCGTGCTGGGTGACGAACGCGGTGAACGTCTCGGCGTGCTCCGCCATCGCCTCGCGTGCACCCGCGCCCAGGAAGATGAGCGGGCGGCGCGCGGTGCGCAGCAGCGTGAAGGCGGCGCGCAGGTCCTCGAAGGGCGCGGTCGCCGGACGCGCGCGGAAGGCGCCACGCGTGGTGGGAACGGAGGCGCGGTGGATGGGCTGGCGCGCGATGTTGGCCGGCACGCTCAGGTGCGCGGCGCCGCCGGGCAGGCCCTGCGCGGTGCGCATCGAACGCGCCAGCAGCCGCTGGAAGCTCTGCGCGTCCGGCACGCCCGTGGAGCTGGCGCACGCCTGGCGGAACATCTCCACCGTGTTCACGCCGTGGGTGCTGCTGCTCTCCTGGATGGCCATCAGGCCCACGCGGTCCGTGGCGATGTTGCCGCTGATGGCCAGGAGGGGCACGCCGTCCAGGTGCGCGGAGGCCACGCCCGTCAGCGCGTTGGTGGCACCCGGGCCCGCCGTCACCATGCACACGCCCAGCTTGCCCGTCGCGCGCGCGTAGCCGTCCGCCATGAACGCCGCGCCACCTTCGTGCGACGCGATGATGAAGCGCATGGACTTGTGCTTGCGCAGCGCCTGCTGGAACGGGGCGATGTTGCCGCCCGGGACGCCGAACACCGCGTCCACCTCTTCCGCCTCCAGGTGCGCGATCACGCAGTCCGCGACCGTGATGTCCTCCACCGTCTTGAAGCCCCGCGCGTTCACGTCCCCGTACATCGGGATCGGATCGCCGTGACGCGCCTCCATCACGTTCGTCTTCCCCGCGGTCGGCGTCTCGTGCCGGAGTGCCTCGACGGGCACCTCGTTCCGCAGGGTGTTCGACGTGACGGCCTGGAGCTCAGCGAGCGAGGAGTTGGACATTGAAGGACGGTCTCCAAGGCCCCGGAACCCGTGAGGTTCGACGCTGCCTGCCGCGTCGACTCGCTGCCACCGAGTCCGGGGGGACCTCGATGCGTGTGACAGTGTTGCGGGGATGCTGAAAAACTGCATCCCCTTAATAGCGGAGAAGCGAGCGAGTGTGAAGTAAAAATAGTGGAAAGTTCGCCTGACGCTGGATTCTCACACTCCGTGACGAGTACCACGTTTACGGGGGGACGTCTCTATCTTCACGGGGAGGACGTGGTTCGCGCGCGTACGCAGGTGCAGCAGGAGTGGATCCACTCACGTGCCGACTGGGGTAGGCTCGTGGGCACGCGGCCATCCAGCCGGAGTCACACGGGAATGGCGCGGGCACCACATCATCAACGTGGGGGTTGTCATGGCTGAGAATCTGAGGACGGAGTACGGCTTCCGGCTCAATGCGCCGGGCTACATCACCCCCGCCGAGGCCAAGGTCTGGTTCGAGGACCTTCGCGCCAAGGTGGCGATCAAGCGTGGGAGGCCCTTCGGTCTGATGGTGGATATCCGCGGCCAGAAGGCGAACCCGCCGGAGACCCAGGAGATCATCAAGCAGGCGATGGGCTGGCTCCGGCAGAACGGCATGGTGCGCTCGGCGGTGGTGCTCGACAGCACCGTGGCCCGCCTGATGATGGTGCGCATGGCCAAGCAGAGCGGCGTGTACGAGTGGGAGCGCTACATCGACGCGTCGAAGGACTCCGATTGGGAGCACAAGGCGATCGACTGGATCACGAACGCCACGGAGCCCTCGAAGGAAGAGGACGCCGCGGCCTGACGTCCGTCCCCGGGTGATGGCGGTGGCAGCCTCGTTCCGGTAGAGGCCCACCGCCTCCCCAGCCCGTTCGCGGGCACTGTTCCCTCTCTACCTGCCAGGTCCTGTCCGTGATTCCCGGGTCCCCGCGGACGCCAGGCTGGTTCAGGGCGGTCCTGTTCCTCCTCGCCGGATTCCTGGAGCTGCGCTGCGCCGCTCCGTCGCAGTCGCGTGACAACGCGCGTGCGAGCACCTCCCTGTCAGCGCTTTCCTCCCCTGCCCCTACGGCGAAGGTGTTGCGGGTGCGCGTGTACGCGGACGTGGACCACCGTGCGCGGGGGCTCCATTGGGAGCGAGGCGTTGCCGGCTGGCTCCAGCGCGCGAGCGAGTCGTTGCGCGGCCCCCTGGGCATCACGTTCGAGCTGGAGTCCGCGCGGGCATGGGATCGGCGCGGTTCGGACGGTGCGCTGGAGCCGGTGCTGGACGCGTTGGAGGAAGTGGACGCGGGCGAGGACGTGGACCTCGTCGTGGGCCTGGTGGCGGCACCGGCGACCTTCAGCGGCGCGCAGCACGAGCTGGGCTTCGCGCGCGTGCTGGGACGGCACTGCGTGTTGCGCGGCCTGGGCGGAGAGCTGCCGGTGGAGGCGCGGCAGCGGCTGGAGGTGGCGGTCCTGCTGCACGAGTGGGCCCACACCCTGGGCGCGCCGCACGTGCGCGACGGACGGGGATGGATGTCGCCGAAGTACGACGTGGGCCAGACGGGGTTCGATGCGCGGACGCTCGCGCTGCTGGGCGCGGGGCTGAGGCACCTGCCCGGGGCGCGCGTGGAGCTGGAGGCGCAGAAGGCCTGGGCCCGCGAGCTGCGCGCGGCGGCGGAGGCCATGACGGGCCCGGCCTGGGAAGGGGCCGAGCGGGACTTCCTCCTCGAATGGACGGAGCGGGTGCGCGCCTCCAGCGTCGTGCTGGGGCCGGAGGGCACGCCCCTTTCGCTGACACCTCAGGAGCGGCAGCGGCTGGCGGAGGTCATCGCCCTGGAGAAGGCGGGCCGGCCGGAGGTGGCCGCGGAGGCCCTGGAGCCGCTGGCCGTGCGGCATCCCCAGAACGAGCGCGTGCAGTTGCTGGCGTGCTACCTCGCCGTGCGCGTCACTCCGGGCCTGGACGCCACGCGTGAGCGCTGCGAGCGGGCCATCGCGCGGTTTCCCCGCGAGCCCTCCCTGCGAATGAACGTCGCGCTGCTCCACCTGCACGCGGGCCGCTTCGACGAGGCCCGGGACAGCCTGGTGGCGGCGAGGACGAATCTGGAGGCCCGCGCGGACGTGGAGCCCGCGCAGTGGGCGGACCTGGCGGCCCTCTTCCTCCGCGCCCACTGCGTGACGTGGGCGGAGCAGACGGCGGCCCGGGCCCAGGGGCTGGCGGCTTCCACCACCGTGCTGGAACAGGCGGCCCGCCTCCGCAGACAGGTGGCGCTGCCGGCCCGGCCTGAGGCGAGCACCGCCGCTATCGCTCCCGCACGGGAGGGAGCCCTGGTGCGCGCGGTGTCCGGCGTCGAGGCGCTGCTGCATGCCGGCTCGTCAGGGCCCGCGCGGGAGCGCATCGCCGCGCTGGCGCAGGAGTATCCGGCGAGCCCCTCCGTCACGCTCCTGCAATGCGAGCTGCACCTGCTCCAGGGGCGCCTGGGCTCCGCGCGCACGGCCTGTGAGCGGGTGCTCGCGTTCCGGGAGGATGCGGTGCAGGCGCACCTGCTGCTCGGCGTGCTGGCGACGAACACCCGTGCGCATGCGCGTGCACGCAAGCACCTGGAGCGGGTCATCGCCCTGGAGCCTTCACGCACGGAGGCGTGGCACCTGCTCGCGCGCGAGTACCGGGGCACCCGCCAGCTGAAGACGCTCCAGGACCGCTACCGCGAGCAGTTCGCGCGCGACCTGCCGTGAGGCCTACGTCGCGACGGACGCGCGCCAGGCGTCTTCGAGCAGCGCGAGCAGGATGATGTCGTTGAACCCGCCCCCGTTCCCGTCGGCCTGGTAGCCGCGCATCACGCCTTCCTGCTGGAAGCCCGCGCGCGTCAGCGCCTTGTACGACGCGGTGTTGCGCACGTTCACCATGCCCTCGATGCGGTGGAGGTTCAGCTGCTCGAAGCCGAAGCGGATCAGCGCGGGCAGGATGCCCGTCATCACGCCCTGCCCCCACACTGAGCGGCCCACCATGTAGCCCACCTCCGCGCGGCGGTCCTTCTGGCTCCAGTTGAAGAGGGTCAGGTAGCCCAGGGGCGTCGGGTCCTCGTCCTTCGACAACACCCACCGGATGCCCTTGCCCTGGCGCATCGCCTCCAGGTCGCCGGTCAGCTTCTGGTGCAGCGTCTCCCGCGGCACGGGCACCGTGAAGTTCAGGCTCCGCGCCACCTCCGGATGCGAGTACAGCGCGATGACGCCGTCCATGTCCTCGGGGGTGAAGACGCGAACCCGGAACGGCGCGGGGACGACGGGCAGCGGCAGCGTGACGTAGATCATGGACATGCGGTGCGGGCCCCCTGCGGTAGGGACACGAGCACCCTACCGGGTGGGCGCCATCACCGCCATGGCTTGCGTGCCCACTCCTCCTGGCAGGCCTCCAGCAACAGCCGCACCGCGAGCCGGGTGGGCCGGGGACGCAGGTACACCAGGGCCCGCATCCCCTGGCGCTCCGCCAGTGCGTCACCCATTCCCGCTCCCTACTCCGCGCGCATCGCCTCCACCGGATCCAGCCGCGCCGCGCGCGACGCCGGGTAGATGCCGAAGATGAGCCCCACGCCGCAGCTCATCCCCAGCGACAGCGCCACGGCCCACGCGGGCACGCTCATGGGGAACAGCAGCACCCACTTGCCCAGGAAGACGAACCCGAAGCCCAGCCCCAGTCCCAGCACGCCGCCCACGAGCGACAGCATCACCGCCTCCGTGGCGAACTGGCCCAGGATGCGGCGGCGGCGCGCGCCCAGCGCCTTGCGGATGCCAATCTCCCGCGTCCGCTCCGTCACCGACATCAGCATGATGTTCAGGATGCCGATGCCGCCCACCACCAGCGACAGCAGGCACACGCCCACGCCCGCGAACGCGATGACCTGCGACAGCTCGTTGAACGACGCCGTCATGGACTCGTTGGTGTGCAGCTCGAAGTCGTTCGCCTCCTGCGGCGTGAGGCCCCGGCGGCGGCGCATCAGGTTCACCACTTCGTCCTGCGCCTTCTGGAACGACTCCCCGTCACGCGCCTGGATGTCGATCTCCACCGAGCGGTTCTTGCCGTAGAACTGCTGGAAGGCGCGCATGGGCATGATGGCCTGGTTGTCCTGGCTGGCCATCCCCATGACACTGCCGCGCTTCTGCAGCACGCCAATCACCTGGAACGGCCGGCCCTGGAGCCGCACCTCGGAGCCCACCGGATTCATGCCCGGGAAGAGCGTGTCCGCCAGGTCCACGCCAATGACCATCACCGGGCGGCCGTCCAGCGTCTCCGTCTCGTTGAAGAAGCGGCCAGTCGAAACGATGACGCCGCTCGTCTCCAGGTACGTGGGCTCCGTGCCCAGGACGCTCACCGAAGGGGGCGTCTCCCGGAACGCCGTGGTCAGCTTCTTGCCCCACTCCTGGGCCTTGGGTGTGGCCGCGCCCACCGAGGGACAGGACTCCACGATGGCGCGCACGTCGTCGCCGCGCAGGTCCTTGCGCTTGGCGTACTTCGCCCAGTTGATGCGACCGAAGCCGGTGGGCCACTTCGTCACCTCGAAGGTGTGCGCGCCCAGGCTGCCCAGGTTCTTGTTCACCTGTTCGCGCAGGCCTTCGATGAGCGCCATCATCGTGATGACGGTGGCAACACCGATGACGATGCCCACCAGCGTCAAGAGCGAGCGCAGCGGGTTGCCCAGGAACGTGCCGAGCGCCAGCCGCAGGTTGTCCAGGAAGGCGCGCATCTGTGCCTATTCGTAGCGGAGCGCTTCCACCGGGTCCAGCTTCGCCGCCCGCGCGGCCGGCCAGATGCCGAACAGCAGGCCTACCAGCGCCGCGAACGCCACCCCGCCCACCACCGTGCCCGGACGCACGTCCGCCGCCAGCGGCGTCACCAGAGACACGAGCTTCGCCGTGCCCAGCCCCACCGTCGTCCCCAACAGCCCACCCACCGCGGACACGCTGGAGGCCTCCATCAGGAACTGGATGACGATGGTCCGCTGCCGCGCGCCCAGCGCCCGCCGGACGCCAATCTCCCGCGTCCGCTCGCGCACCGACACCAGCATGATGTTCATGATGCCGATGCCGCCCACCAGCAGGGTGATCAGCCCCACGCCCGTGGCCACGGCGTAGAGCGCGCCGGTGAGCTGCTCGTAGGTCGCCGCGAGCGAGTCCGTCCGGTTGACGTTGAAGTCGTCCGGCTGGCCCGGCGGCGTCGCGCGCACGCGCCGCATGATGCCCACCAACTGGTCCTCCGCCTTCGCCATCTGCCCCGCGTCCGCCACGGCGATGGCGATCTGCATGGGCCGCCCCTTGCCGAAGTGCGAGTTGAAGGTCTTGAAGGGCATGAACACGGACATGTCCATGTTCTCCGCCACGACCTTCCCCTTGCGCCCCAACGTGCCCACCACCTGAAAGGGCCGCCCATCGATGCGCACCGTCTGCCCCAGCGGGCTGATGCTGGGAAAGAGCGAGGCGGCCACGTCCGCGCCCAGCACCGTCACCGCCCGGTTCACCTCTTCATCCGCGCGGGTGAGGAACCGTCCGGACACCACCTCGTAGTTGCCGATGGCCAGGTAGTCGCTCCACACGCCGTTGATGCGCACGTTGGAGACCTGGAGCGCGCCGTGCGCCACGTCGGACGTCCGCATCACCGCCGGGGAGATGGCGGTGATGAAGTCCGCCTGGGCGCGCAGCTGCGCCACCTGCTCCAGCGTGAAGTTCTTCCGGTTGCGGTAGAGCCACCAGTTCCCTTTGACCATCCAGGGGTACTTGGAGATGAAGACCGTGTTGGCGCCCAGCGTGGCCAGCTGCTTCTCGAACGACGCGTTGAGCCCCTGGATGATGCCGACAATGGCGAGCAGTGTGGCCACGCCGATGCCGATACCCAGCGTCGTGAGCACCGTGCGCATCCGGTTCGCCCGGAGGGAGAACACCGCGATGCGGGCCCCCTCCAGCACGTCCACGCGGAAGACCCGCCGGAAGCTCACGCGGTGCCCGCCTGCGGCACCACCGTGTGCCCACCCATCGCCACCTCAGGCCCCGGCCCGTCCGCGACGATCTCCCCGTCGCTCAACCGGATGGCCCGGGGGCAGCGCGCGGCCAGCTTGGGCTCGTGCGTGACGAGCACCAGCGTGTGCCCCGCGCGGTGCAGCTGCTCGAAGAGCTTGACGATCTCCTCGCCGGTGGCCGAGTCCAGGTTGCCCGTGGGCTCGTCCGCCAGGAGCATGGACGGCTCCGACACCAGCGCCCGCGCGATGGCCACGCGCTGGCGCTGACCGCCCGACAGCTCGTTGGGCCGGTGGTGCATGCGGTGCGTGAGCTGCACCTTGTCCAGCGCCGCCTTCGCCCGCTCGCGCCGCTCCTTCGCGCCCATCCCCCGGTACACCAGCGGCAGCTCCACGTTGGCGAGCGCAGTCTCGCGGGGCAGCAGCTGGAACGTCTGGAAGATGAAGCCGATCTCCACGTTGCGGATGACGGCCAGGTCGTCGTCGTCCATGCGCGACACGTCCTTGCCGTTGAGCATGTAGCGGCCGCTCGTGGGCGTATCCAGGCAGCCCAGCACGTTCATGAGCGTGCTCTTGCCGGAGCCGGACTGGCCGATGATGGCCACCCACTCCCCCCGCTGGATGCCAAAGGACACGCCGCGCAGCGCGCGCACTTCTTCACCGCCCACGAAGAAGGCCCGCGTGAGCCCCTCCACCTGGATGAGGGGGCCCGCGTCCGGTGCAGGGGTGGACGTCACGACTTGCCCTTCGCCGCGGCCTTCTCCGGCTCGCGCACCGCGTCCCCGTGGGACAGCTCCTTGGACAGCGTGCGGTAGGGGCCCTCCACCACGCGGTCACCGACCTGCAGGCCCTCCAGCACCTCCAGCTCCGTGTCGGAGGCGATGCCGGTGCGCACGCGGCGCACCTGCGCCTTGTTGTCGTTGTCCACCACGAACACGACCTTGGCCAGCGCCTCCGTGCGGCGCTTGGCGGTGAGGGACGTGCCCTCCACCGGCGCCTGGTAGTCCGGCAGCGAGCGCTCCGCGCGCACCGTGACGGCCTGGATGGGCACCAGCACCGCGTCGTTGTGCGTCTCCGCGCTGATGCGCGCCTCGGCGCTCATGCCGGGGAGCACGCCCGGCGGACGCGCGTCCAGGGCGACGGTGATGGGGAAGCTCGTGACTTCAGCCTCCGTGCCCGGGTTCTTGATGGTGGCCTTCTGGGCGATCTCCACCACGGTGCCGGTGAAGGACTGGCCCTCCAGCGCGTCCAGCGTCACCTCGGCGGGCTGGCCGTACTTCAGGTGGACGACCTCGTGCTCACCCACCTCGAACTTGACCTCCATCTGGTTGAGCGCGGCGATGGTCATCACCACGTCCTCGGAGAAGTCGGAGCCGCGCACGCGCTCGCCCACTTCACGCGTCAGCTCGATGACGTTGCCGTCGATGGGGGACAGGAGCGTGGTGCGCGCCAGGTCCGTGGAGGCCTGCTCCAGCACGGCGCTGCTCTGGGCCACGCGCTGCCGGGCGGCGGCGAGGCGCGCCTCGGCGGTGTCCACCACCGCCTGGGACTGCTCCACCTCCGCGGCGGACGCGAGCCCCTTCTCCGCGAGCCCCTTCACGCGGGCCAGCTCCGCGCGCTGCCGCACGGTGTCCACCTCCGCCACCTGGACCTCGGAGCGGGCCGCGTCGCGCGACGCGGTGGCCTGCTTCACGGCCGCCTCGTAGTAGCGCTTGTCGATCTGCCCCAGCACCTGCCCCTTGGTGATGGCGTCGCCGTCCTTCACCTTGAGGGCGACCAGGTCGCCGGACAGGTTGGAGGAGATCTTCACCGTGGTGGCCGCCTGCACCTTGCCCGCGCCGGTGATGGTGCGGGTGATGGTGCCCTTGCGGGCCTTGGCCATCTGGACTTCCTGCGTCGGGGGCGGCCGGTCCCGCAGGCCGCCCACGGTGATGGCCACCGCTCCAAGCAACAGCGCGCCGGCGATTGCCGCCTTCCACCACGTCATTGTGAGTCTCCCGGGTTCAGCGTGCCCATGGCCCGGAACAGGGCATAGCGGGCGATTTCGACATCGATGCGGCTCTGGAGCAACACCAGCTCCGCCTGGGTCAACTTGAGCTGCGCGTCTCGCACGTCCAGCGTGGAGCCGGCGCCCGCGCGGAAGCGCTCCTCCGCCAGCGCCAGGCCCTGCTGGGCGACCGCGCGGTTGTCCGTCGCGAGCTTCGCGGAGGCAATCTGCCCCTCCAGCACCTGGTGGGCGCGGCGCACCTCCGCCTCCAGCTCCCGCGCCGTCTGCGCGAACGTCAGCTCCGCCTTGCGGATGTTGACCTGGGCGCGCGCGGACTGGGCGTCCGTGTTGAAGCCGTTGAACAGGTCCCACGTCAGGTTGATGCCACCGTTGAAGATGTTGCCGTAGCCGGGCTCGCTGAAGAACGGGCCCGGGGCCTGGCTGTTGTGCGAGTACCGCGCGGACAGGCCCACGCGGGGGATGTAGTCACCCTGCACGATGGCCCGCTGGAGCTCCGCCACGCGCACGCGCTGCTGGAGCGCCTTGAGCAGGGCGCGGTGCTCGCGGGCCTGCTTGATGGCGTCATCCAGGGCGGGCGCCGGCGCGGGCTCCTGCTGGAACACGCCGGGGTCCACCGCCTGGAGCAGCTCCGTGCCGGGACGCGCCAGCCACACGGCCAGCTGCACCTGGTCCGCCACCAGCTGGTTCTGGCGCTGCACGACGTTGATGCGGTCGTTGCCCAGGTTGACCTGGGCGGCGATCTCCTCGGACTTGCCCACGCGGCCCGCGGTGAAGAGGGCGCGCGCGCGCTCCAGCTGCTCCTCGCTGCGCTGCGCGGTGGCCTTGAGCACGTCCAGCGAGGCCTGCGACAGGAAGAGGTTGAAGAAGCGGCGGATGGCCTCCAGCTCGGAGGTGTCCGCCTCTTCAATGGACTGGTTGCGCACGGCGTCCACGTTGACGCCCGCCTGCTCCAGCTGCTTCCAGAGACCGCGGTTGTAGATGACCTGCGACACGCCCAGGGACGCGAAGTAGCTGTCCGCCGTGTTGGAGGTGGCCACCACCTCCCGCGTGACGGTCTCCGTCTCACTGATGGGGACGGTGAAGACCTGCCGCCGCTGGCCCACGTAGTCCAGGCTGGGGCCCAGGTTGAGCTGCACCTGGGGCAGCAGGCCGGAGCGCGCCACGCGCTGGTCCTCCTGGGCCACGGCGACATCCAGCGCGGCCTGGAGCGCCTGGGTGTTCTTGCGGCCCAGCTGGCGCGTCTCCTCCAGCGTGATGGGCGTGGCGGTGAGCAGCGTCGCGACGACGAGGAAGGCGCTCACTGCGCACCTCCCGCCGGAAGACCAATGAAGAAGACGCCCACGTACATGAGGTACATCACCCCGATGAGCACCAGCGCGCGCCCCAGGCGCATGCCGGTGGCGGTGGAGAAGCCCACTCCCAGCAGGCCCACGCTCCACAGGTTGAAGAAATCCACGCCCTTGAGCACGCGCTGCATCTTCGGCGACAGGCCGTCCAGGAGGGCCAGGCTGGAGGGCACGAGCCGCACCGCGCGCACGTCGGTGAGCGAGTGCTGATAGGCCGCGCACACCGCGTAGATGAGGTGGTACAGCGCGATGGGCAGCAGCGCCACCGCGGCGGCCGCCATCAGCTGCCCGAAGGCCGCGGGCTTGTTGAAGAGCCAGGCGGCGACCCAGAGGACGCACGCGAGCAGCAGCACCATCAGGGGCATCACGATGAGCCCATTGGCGATGCCGCCCACCAGCGCCTTGCGCGACGCCGTCTGGATCTGCTCGGCGATGTCGGACTCGGACACGCTGGACGCGGTCGAGTCCTTGGGCAGGGCGCTCACGATGGAGGCGGTGGCGTCCCAGCGCAGCGCGAAGACGGTGCCGGAGAGGGCGACGCAGAAGGCGAGGATGAGGAGGGGCCACAGCCAACGCCGGGCCTCGACGGCCGCGCGCGTGCCCTCAATAGGGTCCACGAAGACGCGCGCCGGTTGAACAAGGGAGGTCATAGGGATGGGGTCTCAGGGCGGAATTACGCAGCCCTCCCGGAGTGATTGCCCGGTCCCTTGAATTGAGTCGGGAAACGGGCGGGCAGCCAAACGAAATCCGGCCGCGCCCCAAGGTTTATCCTGCCTTGCATCCATCCTGTAGCGGTCTGTAGCCTAAATTTTGCGGCGGAGCGGCAGACGGTGTATTCCGCTCGGCTGGACGCTTGCCGGAGCATGAATGGTCGACAGCACGGATCTCGCCCAGGTTCTCCATGAGGCGCATGACATCGCCCGCAGCGTCGCCCAGAAGCCCACGTCGGCCCACGTGTTGCTGGCGCTCTTCACGGTGGAGAACCGTGCCCAGCTCCTCCTGAAGGAGAAGGGCGTGGACGAGGACGCGCTCCTCCAGCTCATCACGGAGGCCCCGGCGGAGACGGGCAACGTAGTGCAGGAGTTGACCGCGCGCGCCCGCGAGCTGGCGAGCACCTTCCGTGCGGGCGAGGCGGACTGCCTGCACCTGCTCATCGCCATCATCCGCAAGCGCTGCGCCGCCAGCGACCTGCTGGGGCGGACGGGGCTGGACCTCATCTCCCTGTCCAACACGGCGCTCGCCTACTCCACCAGTGGTGGCCTGCCGCGCCGGCTCCAGCCGGGCTACGGCCAGGCGGTGGCCACGCGCGCGCCGGTGAGCCGTCCGGTGGGCGCGCCGCCGTCTCCCCTTCCCTCCTCCACGTTCGCGCTGAGCGTGCCGCGTCCGGCGCCCATCACGACGCCCCCGGTGACGACCCCGCCGGCCGCGCGCGCGACGCCCGCGCTGTCGCCCCGGGACCTCATCGACGTGGACGAGGACGACGTGACGCAGGACGCCGTCGCGGAAGCCCCTCCTCCTCCGATGCCGCGCATGGCGCCGCTGGCCCCGGCCGCCCGCGCGACGCCGCCCGCCCCGCCGCCTCCCGCGCCCGTGGCCTCCTCGGCTCCCTCGGCTCCGGTGAGCCGGCCGTCCTCGGCGCCCTCGCAGGCCAAGGGGCAGCCGCTGACGCTGGACGCCAAGGCGTTCCCGATGCTCACGTCGCTGGGCCGCAACCTGAGCCAGGCCGCCCGTGAGGGGAAGCTGGACCCGGTGGTGGGCCGCGCGCGGGAGGTCGAGGAGGTCATCGACATCCTGGGCAAGCGCCGCACCAACAACCCGTGCCTGCTGGGCGAGCCCGGCGTGGGCAAGACGGCGGTGGTGGAGGGCGTGGCGCAGCGCCTGATGGGTCTGCGCGGCACGCTGGCGGAGAAGATCCTCGTCGAGCTGGACATGGCCACGCTGGTGGCGGGCACACAGCTGCGCGGCTCGTTCTCCGAGAAGCTCAACGCGCTGAAGGAAGAGGTGCGGCGGGCCGAGGGGCGCGTGGTGGTCTTCATCGACGAAATCCACACGCTGGTGGGCGCGGGCTCCACGGGCGAGGGCCCGCAGGACGCGGCCAACGAGCTGAAGACGGCGATGGCTCGCGGCGAGTTCCCCTGCATCGGGGCGACGACGCACGACGAGTACCGCAAGTTCATCGCGGCGGACCCGGCGCTGGAGCGGCGCTTCACGCCGGTGGTGGTGAACGAGCCGTCGGTGCCGGAGACGGTGCAGATCCTCCAGGGCATCATCGGGCGCTACGAGGAGCACCACGCGCTGCGCTACCTGCCGGAGGCGCTGGAGGCGGCCGCGTCGCTGGCGAGCCGCTACGTGACGGACCGGTTCATGCCGGACAAGGCCATCAGCGTGGTGGACCTGGCGGGCAGCCGCTGCCACCGCGAGGGCAAGCACCGGGTGGACGCGGCGGACGTGGCGCGCGTGGTGGCGAAGCTGGCGGGCGTGCCGGAAGAGCGGCTCTTGATGAACGACTCCGCGCGGCTGCTCCGGTTGGAGAACGACCTGGCGGAGCGCGTGATTGGCCACGGCGACGCGGTGGTGCGCATCGCGCGGGTCATCCGCCGCAACTACGCGGGCTTCGCGTCGCGCCGTCCCATGGGCAGCTTCCTCTTCCTGGGCCCCACGGGCGTGGGCAAGACGGAGATGGCTCGGGCGCTGGCGGAGGTGCTGTTCGGCAACCGGGACGCGCTGGTGCGCCTGGACATGAGCGAGATGTCCGAGGCTCACGGCGTGTCGCGCCTCATCGGGTCGCCCGCGGGCTACGTGGGCTTCGGCGAGGGCGGGCAGCTCACGGAGCCGGTGCGCCGCCGGCCGTCGTCGGTGGTGGTGCTGGACGAGATCGAGAAGGCGCACCGCGAGGTGCAGATGCTGCTGCTCCAGGTGTTGGAGGAGGGGCGGCTGACGGACGGCAAGGGCCGGCACATCGACTTCTCGAACACGGTCATCGTGATGACCACGAACCTGGGCGCGGAGGCGTTCAGCCGCACGGGCCGCGCGGTGGGCTTCGGCGCGGCGGACGCGGCCGAGGGCAAGGCGCTGGACATGGCGTCGGACACGGCGCGCAAGGCGCTGCCGCCGGAGCTGTGGAACCGCATCGATGAGCGGCTGCCGTTCCGTCCGCTGGCGGAGCAGGAGGTGGCGAAGATCGCCACGCTCATCCTGGCGGAGAGCAGCAAGCGGCTCGCGACGGAGCGCGGCATCGTCTACACGGCGGGCACGGACGTGGTGGGGCACCTGCTCAAGTCCGGCGGCTTCGACCCGATGCTGGGCGCGCGGCCCATGCGCCAGGTGGTGCAGCGGCTGGTGGAAGGCCCCCTGGCGGAGCGCATCCTCTCCGGCGAGTTCGGCGCGGGCGACCGCGTGCGAGTGGCCGTGCAGGCCGGTCAGCTCCAGTTCGCCCGGGACGCCGCCTGACGGTGGCGCGGCGAGGCCGGAGCGGCACCGTTCGCTCCGAAGCCGTGAATCCGGCGCGTCCTCGCACGGAGGGCTCGCGAAGCCGGCCGGCTCGGGATGCTTCGGCTCGTGCCCCGTTGGCTCGCAGTGGCTCCGCTGTCCCGCGGGACCGTCCCGCGCTGGGCGCGAAGAAGCCCGTGACGGCGAAGGCGAAGCGCGTCCCCGTGGTCATCGTCGGCGCGGGGCGGCTCGGTGGTGCGCTCGCGCTGGCGTTGCAGGCGAAGCGCTGGCCCGTGCGCGTGTACTCGCGCGACGACGCGGGCCGCGAGCGCGCACGGGCCCTGGGCCTGAAGCCCGCGACCCCAGCGGACCTGAAGAAGGCGCGCGTCTGCGTGCTGTGCGTTCCGGACGCGGCGGTGCCGTCGGTATCCGAAGCTCTTTCCCACGAGCTGCCTCGCACGGCGGCGCTGGTGCACACCGCGGGCGCCCTGCCCCTGTCCGCGCTGGGCACGCAGCGGGGCCGCGCGGTGGGTTCCTTCCATCCGCTCTGCGCCGTGTCCTCCGCGAGGGATTCGCTCGCGGGCCACACCGCCGCCATCAGCACGCGCTCCCCTGCCCTGCGCTCCGTGCTCCAGCGCATGGCGGAGGACGTGGGCTTCGCGATGTTCGACGTGCCGGAGGCGCACCGCGCGGCCTACCACGCGGGCGCGGTGCTGAGCGCCGGTGGACTGGTGGCCCTGGCGGACGCGGCGGTGGGCGCGCTGGGCGCGGCGGGCATCGATCCTGAAGCCGCGCTGAAGGCCCTGCTGCCGCTGATGCGCTCGGCGTTGCGCGGCATCGAAGCGCGCGGCCTTTCGGGGGGACTCACCGGCCCCATCGTCCGGGGAGACGCGGGCGTCGTCGCGGCGCACCTCTCGGCGCTGCCCTCGGACATCGCTCCGCTCTACGCACAGCTCTCGCGGCGGGCCCTGCGGCTGGCCTCGGAGCGGCTCCGTCCGGAGCCCCGTGCCGCGCTGGAAGCCCTGCTCGCGAACAAGTAACGGCGCGCGTCCCGGTCGCCCCGGACGCGCGCCCTTCCCACCGGACTAGGTGAGGATGATGCGCGGGCTCTGCAGCGCGCGGCGCACGATGGCCAGCGCCTGCTCGGAGGCGGCCTCGGCCTCCGTGAGGCGGCGCAGGCAGACGTCGCCGCCCACCGACACGGAGCGCTTCAGGTCCGCCAGCAGCGTCAGCGCCGCCTGGAGCATCTCCTTGCCCTGCGGGGACTCCGCGGCCGGCTTGCCCGCCGCCTTGGACACGTGCTCCGTGAAGCGCTGCACCGCGTCCATGGTCGCGTTCGGGTCGTACTTCTCCAGCATCGGCTTCAGCCGGTCCGGGTTGATGCGGATCAGACGCAGCGCGCCGACCTTCTGGAAGGCCGGGTGCACCAGGCCGATCTCCGACATCTCGAACGCGCCCAGCAGGCCCTCGTCCGGCGCGCGGTGCGAGTGCGGCACCACGTCCACGAAGAGCGCCAGCGGATCCGCGCCCTGCTTGAACGCCTCCAGCTCGTCGTCATCCAGCGGCGGGAAGCTCGCGGGCGCGCCGATGAACAGCAGCGGCAGCACCACGTCGTGCCAGAACTCCTCCGGCGCGGAGCCCGTGCCGCCCACCGTCGCCACCAGGTGCGTCAGCAGCTCCGCGAGCCGCGGGGCGCGCTCGGCCTGATCCGCCAGCGACTTGCCCTGCTCCATGCGCTGCAGCGACGTGACGATCTGCCCCTCGAACTGCTGGCGGGCCTCCGGCGGCAGCGGCGGCTGGGTGCGGCCCAGCGCGTCACGCACGTCGCGCGCCAGCGCGTCCGTCTTCGCCTCCAGCGCCTGCTTCGCCTTGGCCGGATCCACCACGATGAACTGGAGGAAGCCCGGGTCGAACAGGCGCTGGTACTCCTGGGGCCCCAGCCGCTGGGGCTGACCGCCGCCCAGGGCCTGCGCCGGGTTGGTGCCGAACTTCACCTGCCCCAGCGAGCGGCGGATGTCGGCGGCCAGGTCGTCCAGCCGCGTCAACTTGCCCTGCGCCAGCGCGTCCATCACCGCCCCGAACGGGGACAGCATGATGATGGCCTCCGGGAAGCCCAGCGAGGCGCCTTCCGGCGAGTCCCGGTTGGGGAACCAGAACGCCTGGTGCTCGGAGATGAGGCGCAGCGCGAAGCCGCCCGCCAGGCCCAGCGCCGCGCCCTGGTGGTTCGGGTTGTTCGGGTCGAACCGGCCGCCCAAGAGCTGGATGACCGACGTCTCCACGTCCGCCCACGGAGCCTTCGTCAGGTCGACCGGCGCGCCGCTGGCCTTCTCCAACGCGGCGGAAAGCTGGAGCTGCGCATTGTGCACGTGCTGCGGGACAGGGAGCCCCTGGGGCTCGGCGGGTTCGGTCATGGGAAGGTTCCTGTGAGGAATGCGACGCGTTCCCTTACCGTGAAAAACGCGTTCGTGACTACGATTTGTGGTCGGTAGGATGCGCCGCCATGTCAGCTTCTCGCGGGTCTGCCCGCCAGCCCGCCATCCTCGCGTGTCTCCTCTTGCTGACATCGGGGTGTGCTTTCGTCGCACCCCGTTTTCCGCAGAACGTCCAGGCGTCGTTCGCCCGGGACGACATGCACAAGCTGACCACGCAGTCGATGGAGCTGTACTACCCGGCGCACCTGCGCGGGACGGCGCTGCGGGTGGCTGCCCGGATGGAAGGCTGCGTGGAGCGGCTGCGCACCGACGCGTGGAGCAAGGCCGAGCGCAAGCGGGTGCTCGTCTACCTGACGAGCGCGGACTTCAACAACGCGTACGTCCAGTCGGAGTTCGCCAGCACGCCGCAGCAGATGGTGCTGCCGCAGCACATGACGCTGGAGCAGTTCAACCTGCTGGGTCTGGGTGAGACGGACATCGGCGACGTGGCCTGTCACGAGTCCGTCCACTACGTGCAGATGCAGCAGGTGGGCGGGCTGTGGAACGTCCTGAACAAGGTCACGGGCGGCCTCTTCCAGCCCAACATCTTCACCGAGTCCTGGTTCCTGGAGGGCCTGGCGACCTACTACGAGGGCCGGCTGGGCAAGGAAACGGGACGTCCCTACAGCCCGGTGTGGCGCGGCTGGTGGGAGGGCGCGGTGCAGGCCCGCCGGGGCGAGCTCAACGCGGGCTACCTGTCCCCGGAGAACCGCGCGCTGGATCCGTTCGGCGGCAACTACCTGAGCGGTATGAACTTCGTGGAGTACCTGGCGAAGACCTACGGCGAGAAGCGCCTGTGGAAGCTGGTGGAGGAACAGGGCAACTCGCTGTTCCCGCCCATCGCGGTGACGCTGCGGTTCAAGCGGGTGTACGGCAAGGACATCGGCTCGCTGTTCAGCGAGTTCGAGCAGAGCCTCCAGCAGAACCTCCAGGTGCGCGAGCG
The DNA here is from genome assembly GCF_003611625.1 of Corallococcus sp. CA054B. Classification (NCBI taxonomy): domain Bacteria; kingdom Pseudomonadati; phylum Myxococcota; class Myxococcia; order Myxococcales; family Myxococcaceae; genus Corallococcus; species Corallococcus sp. CA054B. The sequence goes on along the minus strand of NZ_RAVY01000091.1, from coordinate 17,847 downwards.
CCCCGCCACGCAGCAGGTGCTCGTGCGGGATGCGGGCTACTTCTCGCGGCTCGTCGCGAACCCGGCCGACGGCAGCACGGCGCTGGTGAGCGTGGGCCGTGAAGAGATCACCCACCTCACCGTGCGCGAGCGCGACGGCCGCGTGCGCTTCAGCCGCGCGCTGGTGCAGCTGTTGCCGGGGCGCCGGTGGGTGGTGGCCAGCCCGTCGCTGGTTAGCGGCATGACGTTCAGCCGGGACGGACAGTGGCTGTACCTGGTCAGCGCGGACATCGACGCGGTGGGCAGCTACACGGGGAAGCTGTGGCGGGTGGACGCGCGCACGGGCGACGTGGTGCGGCTGTGGGACGACCTGGTGGGCATGGGCGGCGACGTGACGGCGGATGGCCGGTCCTACGTGTTCGTGGAGGTGAGCGGCGACGCGGCCAACCTCGTGCGGTTGGATCTGGAGAGCGGTCAGCGCGAGCGGCTGACGGACTTCAAGGCGCATACGGCCCTGGGCACGCCCGTGACGTCACCGGACGGGGAACGGTACGTGTTCCCCATGAACGGCGCGCACGGCTGGGACCTGGTGCTGCGCGAGCCGGAGGGTTCGCTGCGCTGGCTCACGCGGGATGGGCTGTTCAACTACTCGCCCCGGTGGCTGGACGACGACCATCTCGTCTTCCTGCGCGAGCACGAGGGCCGGCTCCAGGCGCACGTGATGACGGTGTCCACCCGGCGCATCGCCCGCGTGACCGACGCGCCGCTCCTGGTGATGGACGCGGCGCCCGTGGGCGGGGACGCCGTGGCCTTCCTCAACCGCGACGGCATCAACTTCACCGTGGACCGCGCGCCCCTCACGGATGCCCTGGCCGAGCTGAGCGCGACGCCCGAGATGCCGGCCGCGAGCGTCGCGACCGCCCCGGCACCCGAGCCAGCGCCCCCCCACACCGAGCCCCAGGGCACGGACGCGCAGGACGGCTTCGTCGCCTTCCCAGGCCAGCCCGCGCCCCCGATGGATGCCCCCACGCAGGCGGCTTCCGACATCGCCTCGGCACCGGTGGCGCCGCCGCCCCTGCCGGTGGATCCCGCCCATGACGTGGACGCGCCCGTGACGCCTCCAGCCGTCGTGGGCCGCCCGGTGGAAGTGCTGAAGGACGAGCCCTACTCGCCGCTCGAAGGCTTCTTCATCCCGAACTACCGCGTCCCCTACTTCTACACGGTCCCCAACGACGTCGACGACGAAGACCCGTACTTCGCGGGCGGCATCTCCATCGCGGGCCAGGACCGACTGGGCTTCCACGCCTACGCGCTCACGCTCACCTACGACATGAAGGAGAATCAGCCCGGCGTGTCGTTCGCGTACGGCAACGCGCAGCTGTCGCCCTTCTACATCCAGGTCTCCGCGTCACGCCTGCGCGAGAACGAGCGCACGGACCTGCAGGCCACCGCGTTCGCGTCCCGCACGTTCTGGACCACGCCCGTGAGCTTCGGCGTGCTCGCGCTCGACCGCCGCTTCGACGCCACGGAGCGCCGGCCGGCCATCACCACGCGCCTCATCGGACCGGAGGTCGCCGCGTCGTACTTCGCCGGCGAGGGCACGTCCTACGGCGGCACGCAGCGCGGCCTGGGCCTGTCCGTGAGCGGCGGCATCTTCCCGAAGGCCTTCACGCTCGACTCCACCGTGGGCGACGTGCGCCTGGGCGTGGACGGCTACCTGGGCGGCCTGCCCTTCACCGGCAAGGACAACCTCCAGCTCTCCGTGGCGGGCCGCGCCCTGCCCGGCGCGCCCACCGAGTTGCTGGAAGTCGGCGGCATCGTCGCGGGCCAGGCCTTCTTCCTCAACCGCGACAGCACCACGGACGGCGGCCTGCCGCTCCAGCTCCAGCCGGGCCTCGCCTTCAGCGAGTACCTGCGCGGCTACGAGGACCACACCTTCCGCGCGCGCAACGTGCTGCTCGCCAACGCGCGCTACCGCTACCGCTTCATCATCGACTATGGCTGGGCATCCACGCTGTGGGTGCTGCCGTCCCTCTTCATCAGCCAGGTGGAGCTGGACGGCTTCGGGTCCATCGCGCGCACGGACAACCGGGACAACCACGCGGCGGTGGGCGGCTCCGCCACGCTGCGGCTCTCCGTGGGCCAGGCCTACGCGCTCTCGTTCTTCTACCAGTACGCCCACCGCTTCGATGACGGCTTCGGCGACCTGCACCTCATCGGGATGACCTTCTAGCGAGGCCCGCGCAGGCCATAGAGGCCTTCCTCACGCGCCACCTGGAGCACCGCGGAGGGCACCAGCTCCGATGGCTCCAGGCCGCGCGCCAGCTGGTCGCGCACCTGCGTGGAGGACACCTCCGCCAGCGGCGGCCCCACCGTGTCCGGCGCAGGGTAGCCCGCGCGGTAGAGCACGATGACATGGGCCATCCGCTGGATGCGGTCGAAGTCCTTCCACTGCGGCAGGTCCCTCAGGATGTCGCTGCCGATGATCAACGAGAACCGCGTGTCCGGGTGGCGCTCCACCAGGTACGCCAGCGTGTCCACCGTGCGCCCGCCGCCGCCCAGCTCGCGCTCCACCAGGCTCGTCTGGAGCCAGCCGGACGTCTCGCGGCAGAGCGCCTCGCACATGCGCACGCGCGCGTCGAAGGGCTCCAGCTGCTTGCCGAACGGATGATGGAACGTGGGCATCAGCCAGACGGCATCCACGCCCTGCGTCGCATGGACGTAGGAGGCCGCCATCAGGTGGCCCACGTGCGGCGGGTTGAACGAGCCTCCGAGCAGCGCGACCTTCACGGCGGGCCTCTTATTTGACGGTGAGCTTCGTCGAGCGCGAATCGACCTGCAGCACCCGGGGCGGCAGCACCAGGTGTCCATCCAACCGGAACGCGGAGAAGCTCAGGTTGCGCTCCGCCTTCTCCAACAGGCCGCACGTCTGCTCCGCGGCCCCCACCAGCCGGCCCGGCGTCACGAAGTAGCGCGGGCCAATCTGCACCACCGCCGGCTCGGACTCCTTGCCGTGGATGAACACCTGCGCGTTGAGCAGGTCGTCCCGCACCATGTCGTTCTTGTCGTGCACCACGCAGCAGAGCGTGTCCCCCACCAGGTCCATGGCCTTGTTGGCCACGGTGGGGTCCCGGTACGCCAGCGAGTCGCGCTCCGGAACGCGCACGAAGCGCTCCATCACCAGCCGCCGGTCGTCCTCGGAGGCCAGGTCCGCGGGGGCCTCACGGGACGCGGGCGTGCGCCCGAGCCCGTCCTGGGGCGCCACCAGCCACTGCGTCACGTCCGCCAGGAAGTCCGCGTCCGAGTACTCGCGCCCGCCCCGGCTCTTCTTGCGGCGCCACAGCACCCACTCATCCAGGTCCGTGTAGCGCGCGCCGCAGAAGAGGAAGCGCCGGGCGCCCTTCGCGCGCAGCAGCTCGTAGGCCGCGTCGAAGGCGTCCAGGTCGCCATGCGTATCGGAGAAGACGCCAATCACGTGGAGGTCACCGCGAGGAAGCGTACAGCAGGGCGGGCTCGCGGCGCTTGCGGAAGGCCTCCGCCTGCGCCTCGAAGCCCTCCAGCATCCGGTCCAGGGACCACCCCTCCTCGATGCCGCGACGCACCTGGTCGGTGCCGCACAGCAGGTCGAACGCGGGCACGTCCTCCACGAACTCGTACGCGTCCGCCCGCCAGGCGAAGTGCCCCGGGCCAATGTCGTGCAGCGCCTGGGTGATGGCGATGCCCGTGCGCAGCGGCTGGTACGCCTTGCGGTCCGTGACGTGGATGAAGGCCCCGCTGCACGACTGGCCCGTGTACTTGTCGAACGTGGGGGTGAAGCCCACCGGACGGAAGGCCACGCCCGGCAGCCGCTCCTTGTCCAGCCGGGCCATCAGCTGATCCGTGTCCACCCACGGCGCGCCGAACTGCTCGAAGGGCCGGCAGGTGCCGCGGCCCTCGGACACGTTGGTGCCCTCCAGCTGGCACATGCCCGGGTACACCAGCGCCGTGTCCGCGGTGGGCATGTTGGGCGACGGCGGCAGGAACGGCAGGCCCGTGTCGCTCCAGTACATGTCGCGCGTCCAGCCCTCGCACGGCACCACCGTGAGGTCGCAGCCGAAGCCCTCCTGCGCGTTGAACAGCCGCGCCAGCTCCCCCGCCGTCATGCCGTGGCGGTTGGGCAGCGCGTACAGGCCCACGAAGGAGCGGAACTTCTCCCCCACCAGGTTGCCCTCCAGCGTCACCCCATCCAGCGGGTTGGGCCGGTCCAGCACGTAGAACGCCACGCGGGCCTGGGCCGCGGCCTTCATCGCCAGGGCCATGGTGTAGACGTAGGTGTAGTAGCGGCTGCCCACGTCCTGGATGTCGAACACCAGCGCGTCCAGCCCCTTCAGCCACTCCTGGCGCGGGGACAGCGACTCGAAGGTGGAGCCGTAGAGGCTGTGCACCGGGACGCCCGTCTTGCGGTCGCGCGCCTCGTCCACGGCCACCATGTACTGGGCTTCACCGCGGATGCCGTGCTCCGGCCCGAAGAGCGCCGCCAGCGTCACGCCGTCCGTGCCGGCCAGCAGATCCGCCAGGTGGCGGAAGCGCGAGTCCACGCTCGTGGGATTGACGATGGCGCCCACGCGCTTGCCCTTGAGCGCGGAGAACCCCTGCGCCGCCCACACATCCAGTCCCGTCTTCACCTTCGTCACGTTCGTTTGCCTCGTCCCGCGGATACGCGCGGGCGCAGGAAGGGTCAGTTCGCGGGGAGACGCTTGAGCGCGTCCGCCGCCGCCTGCTTCGAGTCACAGGTGCCCAGGCCGAGGAACCCACCGGATCCCCCTTCGTTCGGGCCACCGTCATCGGCCAGGGACTCCAGCGCCCCGCGCGCGGACTCCAGGCGCAGGCCGCCCACGGCCGTCGCCGCGCTGGAGCGCACGCTGCACTGCTCGTGCTTCAGGAGCGAGATGAGCCGGGACTCCGCGCGGCTGTTGTTGTCCTTGCGCACCGCCGCCGCGTAGTGGACCACCGCGGCGCCCATGTTGCCCTGGGCCTCCTCCAGCCGCCCGCTGAGGTAGGCGCGCTGGTCCGCCTCCTCCAGCTTGATGAGCCGCTTCGCCTCGTTCACGCGCGTGGCCTTCTCCGTGCTGGTGGCGCCCTCCACGTCGCGGATGGCCCGCATCGCGGGGCCGCCTCCGTTGACGAGCACCCATCCGCCCAGCAGAACCACCGTCAGCAGCCCCGCGCACACGCCCCACCCCGCCACCGTGGACGACACCTTCGTGGTGATGGCGGGCGGCAGCTTCGCGTACATGCGCGCCCAGAGCGCATCCGTCGCGGTGCGCGCCTGCTTGCCCAGCACCGTGGCCCGCTGCCCCACCGCCACCGCGCCCGCCGCCGCGCGCTGGCCCAGGTCCAGGTTCGCCTCCACGCGCGCCAGCGCCAGGTTGCCGTAGGGCGGCAGCAAGGCCGCCTCTTCCGGCGAGGGCAGCACCGCGTCCGGCGCCGCCGGCGCCAGCACCCGGTAGGGCGCGCGCGGCACGCGGAAGACGCGGATCTTCCCGGGGATGCCCTTCAGCTCGAACGCGCCCACCTCCTGCGACGGCACCTCCGCCTTGTTCATGGAGAGGTAGACGGCCTCCGTGAAGAAGACCTCGTCCGCGTCGGTGATGCCCTCCACCCGGGCCGCGATGTTCACCGGCTCGCCGAAGATGTCGTTGGCCTCCACCCGCACCTCGCCCACGTTCACGGCGACGCGCACGTGGATCTGCTCATCCTCCAGGAGCTGCCGGTTGTGGTGCCAGAGCCGGTCCTGGATGGCGATGCCGCTCAGCACCGCCTGGGTGGGGGACTCGAAGGTGACGAGGAACGCGTCGCCAATCGATTTGATGATGCGTCCACCGAACGCCTTGAACAGCGGCGCGAGCAACGCCTCATGCACCTGGAGCAGCCGCTGGTTCTCCTCCAGCGTCTGCCGACTGGTGCGTTCGGTGAAGCCCTTGATGTCGGTGAAGACGATGGCGAGGTTGGCGGTCTTCAAAGCGGGGGCAGTGTATGCAGCGCGTCGCGCGAAGCAATCGCCACGGACCGCGCCCCGCCGCTCGCTGTCAGCGCTTCGAAGGTTTGAGGGCCCGCATGTTGCGCTTCGCCGGCGCCGTCAGCTGCGCCCTCACCTTCGCTGCGAGCTGGGGCCTGTCCGTCCGCTCGTAGAAGGCCGCCAGGGTCCTCAGGACGCCCGGGTTGTCCGGCTGGGCGTCGCGCGCGGCCAGGAACTCCCGCTCCGCGTCCAGCGTGCGGCCCTGCTTCTCCAGCACTGACGCCAGCTGCATGCGCACCTGCACCCACGCGGGCCGGGACTTGGACAGGGGGCGGTAGTGCAGCTCTGACTTGAGCCAGTCCCCCGCCTGGGCCCAGAGGCCCGCGAGCCGGAACCTCGCGTCGTCATAGGACGGGCGCAGGGACACGGCCTTCTCATAGGCGCGGATGGCGTCGAAGGTGGCGCCCTGCTCCTCCAGCAGCTGCCCCTGGAGGAAGTACACGCGGGGGTTGTCCGGGGCCTCGCGCAGGGCCGCGTCCAGATGGGTCCGGGCGCGCTCCAGCTCCGGGGCGCTGCCTCCCTTGAGGAGCAGCCGCGCGGCCTCCAACCTGGGCAGCTCCCAGCGGGGCTGGTTAGTAATCAGCCGCTCCAGGGCAACGAGGGCTCCCGCGTCGTTGCCCGCGGTCTCCAACGCCAGCGCATCCGCAAGCGGACTGGGGGCCGGGGTTGCTTGCGCCGTCAGGACCGGAGAGGCCGGTGCGTCGGACGCGCCCGCAAGCAGCGCCGCCACGAGAACCCACATCATGGTTGGCAGATAGCAGGTCCCGGTGGGCCACCTCAATACTTCCCCTTGACGGACACCCGGCCTCGCATGAAACCCATGACTGTGCAGATTTCCCAAAGGACGTTGGAAGACCTTGGTTTCTCGGAAGTGCTCCGCGCGCTGACGCAGCGCTGCCGCACCGAGCCAGGGAGGGAGCGGGTGCTGGCCCGTCCATTCCTGGACACCGGGACGGAAGTGGCCGAAGCGCTGGCGCTCGTCGACGAGGCCCGCTTCCTCTCCCAGCAGCAGTTCTCCCTGCCCCTGGGCGGCGTGACGGACCTGCGCACCGCGGTGGGCCACGCGGAGAAGGGCGGCGTGCTGGAGCCCCGCCAGCTCATCGACGCGGCCCAGCTGCTCTTCGCCTTCGCCCGCACCCGCGAGGCCCTGGACGAGCGCAAGGAGCGCGTCCCCCGCCTGGTGGAGATCTCCAAGCGCCTGCCCTTCCTGGAGGCCATGGCGCGCCGGTTGGATCAGTGTTTCGAACCGGACGGAACCATCTCCGACCGCGCCAGCCCGGAGCTGAAGGAAGCGCGGGACCGCGCACGCGGCCTGCACCGGCGGATCAAGGCGCGCCTGGACGAGATGCTCCACGACCTGACCTTCACCGCCAAGCTGCGCGAGAACTACTACACGCTGCGCAACGGGCGGTACGTGGTGCCGGTGGTGTCGAACTACCGCGCGGAGGTGGACGGCATCGTCCACAACGCCAGCCAGACGGGGCAGACGCTCTTCATGGAGCCCCAGGCGATGGTGGGCCTGGGCAACGACCTGGCCATCGCGCAGTCGGAGGTCGCGGAGGAGGAGCTCAAGGTCCTCCAGGAGCTGAGCAGGCTCGTGGGCCGCGAGTCCTCGCGCATGCTGGAGGGCCTGGAGGCGGTGGCGGAGCTGGACGAGGTGGAGGCTATCGCCACCCTGTCCTCGGACCTGGACGCCACGACGCCCACCTTCGAGGGTGTGAAGGAGCTGCAGCTGCGCGGGCTGCGCCACCCGCGCCTGGTGCTCAAGGGCACGGAGGTGGTGTCCAACGACGTGACGCTCACCGAGAGCGCCCGGGCGCTGGTGGTCTCCGGCCCCAACGCGGGCGGCAAGACGGTGACGCTGACGGGCGTGGGGCTGTGCGCGCTGATGCTGCGCGCGGGCCTGCCCATCCCGGTGGGCGAAGGGTCGCGGATGCCGCTGTACCGCTCCGTGCACTCCACCGTGGGTGACACGCAGGACCTGTCGCAGGGCCTGTCGTCGTTCAGCGGCCACGTCACCCTGCTGCGGGACATCCTGGCTGCGGTGGCGACGGACTCGCTGGTGCTCATCGACGAGATCGCGTCGGACACGGATCCGCGCGAGGGCGCGGCCATCGCCATCGCGGTGCTGGAGGAGCTGTTGGGCAAGGGGGCGTACGTCCTGGTGACGACGCACCTGGAGGAACTCAAGGCGCTGGCGCACATGGATCCGCGCTTCCTCAACGCGCGAGTGGGCTTCGACTCCAAGCGGATGGCGCCCACGTTCCGGCTGCAGATGGGCGCGTCCGGTCAGTCTTCCGCCATCGACGTGGCGGCGCGGGTGGGCCTGCCCACCTCCGTGTGCGAGCGCGCGCGGGAGCTGTCGCTCAACGCGGGCGGCCCGCTCACCAAGGCGCTGGCGGCGGCGGAGGACGAGCGGCGCAAGCTCTCCGAGGAGCTGGAGAAGGCGCGCATCGCTGCGAAGGAGGCGGAGGCCCTCCGCGCGGACCTGGAGAAGCAGAAGGTCGCCTTCGAGCGCGAGCGCAAGGGCCGCATGATGCAGTTCAACGAGGACGTGCACGCGGCCAGCGAGCACGCCGCCCAGGAGGTCCGCGACCTCCTGACGAAGCTGCGCTCGGAGCAGAACGAGAAGGCGCTCTCCGAGGCGCGGATGCAGCTTCAGCAGCGCGCGGACGAGGCGCTGAAGCGCGCGACGGCGGCCAAGGCGGAGCTGTTCCAGGTGGAGGCCCCGGGGCCCGCGAACCTCAAGGTGGGCGCGTGGGTGCACCACTCCGGCCTGGGCCGGGACGTGGAGATCCTGGAGCTGACGGACGGCCAGGCGGTGGTGTCCGCGGGCGGCGCGCTGAAGATGCGCGTGCCCACGACGGAGCTGTCCGGGTCGCGAGGCAAGAAGCCGCAGCAGGCGAAGTTCCCGGAGCAGCGGAAGGGCGAAGCGGCCCTGAAGCGCGCGGCCTCCGCGGCGCCGTCGCAGGTGGACGCCACGAACTTCCGCTGCGACGTGCGCGGCATGCGCGCGGACGACGCGCTGGCGGAGCTGGAGACGTTCCTGGACCAGGGCCTGCGCAAGGGTGAGGAGGCCGCGCTCATCATCCACGGCCACGGCACCGGAGCGCTCAAGCAGGCCATCCGGGACCACCTGGCCGCGTCGCCCTACATCCGCATGTTCCGCCCCGGTGAGAGCCACGAGGGCGGCGACGGCGTCACCGTGGTGTCCCTGCGCGGCTGAAACACCGTGTGACAGGGAGTCGGGGTCTGGATGGCCCCGCTCCCTGCCCCGGGAAGTGTTCGCTACAGTGCGGCGCCATGTATCGGCTCTGCCTGTTGGGATGTGTGGTGTTCCTGGCCGCCTGTGGGGAGAAGGCCCCCGACGAAGGCGCCATCCGCGTGTCCGTGAAGTACGGCACCTTCAAGCCCGCGTGCGTGCGCGTGGAGGCGAAGGATGCGAACGGGCACCAGGAAGCCACGGACATCCTCTCCAGCCAGTTCAAGAACGCGGAGAAGAACGAGGTCCTGGTCGCGGTGCGCCGCAAGGCGGACTGGGACACGGCGCTGAACGTGACGGCGTCTTCGTACGCCTCCGCGACCGCCACCGGTTGTGACGGCCCCTTCGTGGAGCAGCACTCGAGCGCAGGGCCCCTCACCATCGTCGCCAGGAAGTTCACGAACTTCGAGGTGACGTTGAAGGCGACGGACGGAGATGGTGACGGTCATCTGGCGGGCGCCATGTGGGGCGAGCCCGCGGACTGCGATGACTCGAATCCGGCCGTTCATCCGGGCGCCGTGGAGACCTGTGACTCCACCGTGGACCTCAACTGCAACGCGCGGACGGGCTGCCAGGAGGCGAACTGCGGGGGCAATCCGTGCGACGACGGCAATGCCTGCACGACGGGGGACCACTGCGAGGGTTCGGGTCTGGAGGCGAAGTGCGTGCCCTCGCAGACGACGACGTGCACCCAGCCCACGGGCGTCTGCGACGCACGTCTGACGTGCAATCCCGCCTCCGGGCTCTGCGAAGCCGTGGAGTCCACGGTCGGCAAGACGTGTGACGACGGGAACCTCTGCACGGACGCGGACAAGTGCGGGGCCGACGGGAAGTGCGCCGGCACCGCGCGGACGTGCACCACCTCGGAGCAGTGCCTGGAGAGCGCGGGGACGTGCAATCCGGCCACCGGCCTGTGTGCCTTCACTCCGCGCCCGGACACGACCGCCTGTCAGGACCCGCTCGCGTGCACCACGCCGGACCGCTGCGATGGGAACGGGAACTGCGTGGGCACGCCCACACCCTGCACGCCGCAGACGTGCTACCGCGTCAAGCAGCAGTGCACGGCGAGCAACGAGTGCGAGTTCGAGCCCGACGTCAACGGGCTCTGCACGACCTCGGCTGGAGTTCCAGGCGTGTGCCAGGCGGATCTCACCTGCACCCCGTTCCCCTACCGGCCCTACAATTTCGATCCGAGCAGCATTGCTGCCGCGGACATCGGAGAGCTGCGGACCAATGCGAGCGTGACGTTCGACACCACCGATTCGAGCTGGACTCCCGCGGGAGCCATCACGACCGCGGGGACGCTCAAGATCATCTCGATTCCCCAGGCGGGCGGACCGTCGGCACTCCTCATTCCGGTGCGGGTCTTGGACCTGAAGGGGGATCTGACCATCAAGGGCCCCTCCCCCGTCATCCTGGCCGTGTATGGAGACGCGAACGTCAACCAGTCCATCCTGGCCACCGGCAACATCCCGAATGGGAATACGGAGTGCGGTGCGTCCAACGGCGTTGCCGGAACCTACTCGGGCACCACGGGGGGTGGCGGTGGCGGGGCGGGCAATGGAACCTCCGGCGCAAGCGGTGGCAAGACCAGCAACGGTGCGACGCAGGGCGGAGCAGGCATCAGCCGCCCCACCACGCCCGAGCCCCTTCTGGGCGGCTGCGCGGGAGGCAATGGTGGCGGCAATGCATCCGCCGCGGGTGGCAAGGGCGGAGCGGGAGGCGGCGCATTCCAACTCTCGGTGTCACGCACGCTGACCGTGTCCAAGAACATCTCGGCGAGCGGCAACGGCGGAGAAGGCGGCAAGGCCAGTGGCTCCGCCGGAGCTGGCGGCGGTGGAGGAGGAAGTGGCGGGCGCGTCGTCCTGGAGGCCTTCCAGATTCAGCTCACGTCCGCTGCACGAATCACCGCCAACGGAGGGGGTGGAGGAAAGGGAGGCTCCGACGCCAACAATGCAGGCGCGAATGGCACCAACGGCTCCCAGACGACGGCAACCCCCGCCGGTGGAGGCACCACGGGAAACACCACGGGCGGCGGGGGCGGCGCGGGCGGCGCGGGGATGACGGTGCCCGTCATGGGCAGCGATGGCACCCAGGATGGATTTGGAACACGCGGCGGTGGCGGTGGCGGGGGTGGCGCCGCGGGCTACATCCACCTGCGCAGCGTCCAATCTTGCGCCACCGACATTGGCGCCGTGGTCAGTCCTTCCAGTGGGTGCACGGCCCCCTGAGTCATCCTGACCTGTCCCTTGCCCTGAAACTCCAGGGAGGAAGGAACGGCAGGTACAGTGCAGGCCATGAATCGGCTCTGCCTGCTGGGATGTGTGCTGTTGCTGGCTGCCTGTCGGGAGAAGGCTCCCGACGAAGGCGCCATCCGCGTGTCCGTGAAGTACGGCTCCTTCAAGCCCGCGTGCGTGCGCGTGGAGGCGAAGGATGCGAACGGGCACCAGGAAGCCACGGACATCCTCTCCAGCCAGTTCAAGAACGCGGAGAAGAACGAGGTCCTGGTCGCGGTGCGCCGCAAGGCGGACTGGGACGCGACGCTGGACCTCACGGTGTCGTCGTACGCGGATACGGACGGCAACCGGTGCTCGGGCGAGGCGGTGGAGCGGTTCACGAACGCCGCGCTCACGATCGTCCCCAAGGAGTACACGCGCTTCGATGTGGCGCTGAAGGCGGTGGACGCTGACGGCGACGGCTCTCCTTCCGGCATCGAATGGGCAGGCATCTCCGACTGCGACGAAACGAAGGCGGACGTCCGCCCGGGCGCCGAGGAGAAGTGCGACACGACCATCGACTACGACTGTGATGGGAAGTTCGCGTGCGCGGATTCGGACTGCACGGAGAGGACGTGCACGGACGGCGACCTGTGCAACACGGGCAAGCGGTGCATCGGCGTGGGGGCGTCGGCGCAGTGCGGAGGTGGCACACCCAAGTGCACGCAGGCCACAGGCCAATGTCAGCCGACGGTGACGTGCGAGGCCTCCACGGGTGCGTGCATTGAAGAGAACGTGCAGGAGGGCGCGGCTTGCGAACCCGGGAACCCATGCATGACCGATGGCCGCTGTACGGCTGACAAGCAGTGCGTGGGGACCTTGAAGACGTGCACCACGCCGACGAGTCCCGCGTGCCAGGAGTCCACGGGCACCTGCAATCCGACCAGCGGCAGCTGTGAGTACGCCCCCAAGCCGGTCACCACCACCTGCGAGGACGGCAACGTCTGCCACGAACCGGGCTTCTGCGATGGCAATGGCACGTGCATCGGCACGGACACACCCTGCCCTCCCATGGAGTGCAAGGCCGCCGCGGGCTGCACGGCGAACAGTTCCTGCGTCTACGCAGGGGACCCGGCGCAGATCAACCTGCCCTGCAGCGACGACGACTCGGGAACGCCGCGCGTGTGCCGCGCGGATGGTCAATGCACCGCGTTCCCATACACGCCCAGCAACTTCGATCCGAACGGCAATTCTGGCGGTGAGCTTGGCGAACTGAGGACCACCGGAGCGGTGGTGTTCGACACGGACGCCCAGTCCTGGGCACCCTCGAACCTTGGGCCTGATACCAGTCAGCTCACCATCAAGACCGTGCCCCAGGGCGAAGGTGCCCCCGACACCCTGCTCATCCCGGTGCGGACCCTGGCCCTGGGCGGCGAGCTGCGCATCGTGGGCAGCCGTCCCGTCATCATTGCCGTGTATGGGGATGCGACGCTGAACCACGACATCCTGGCCAGCGGGCGCATCGTGAACGGCGTACCGGTTCCCGGAGCCGGCGGCAATCAGTCGTGCACGTCATCCCAGGGCAATGTGGGGACATACAGCGGAGGCCAGGGCGGAGGCGGTGGTGGCGCGGGTGGCGCGACGGCCGGAGCCAATGGCGGCAGGGGCCTCAACGCCAACGCCACGCAGGGCGCCGCAGGTTCCCAGCAGTCTTCAACCCCCACGCCTCTTCTCGGTGGGTGCCAGGGAGGCAATGGAGGAGGCACGGGCAGTGCGGACGGTGGACTGGGTGGTGCCGGTGGTGGCGCGATTCAGATCTCTGTCGCCAGGACGCTGACCATCGGGAAGGTCCTTTCCGTGAGCGGCGGTGGTGGCCTGGGCGGCAAGGCGAACAGTTCGAGTGGTGCGGCGGCGGGAGGTGGTGGCGGCGGGAGCGGCGGCAGCATCGTGCTGGAAGCCTTCCTGCTGAACCTGACGTCCGACGCGAGAATCACCGCCAATGGCGGCGGTGGTGGAGAGGGCGCCGGTGCCAGTGACGGAATGAATGGCGCGAATGGCCGCGAGGACGCCAACAGCAGCGCCAATGGTGGCGCGGATGGCACCGCCACGGGTGGAGATGGTGGCAAGGGTGGCGCCTCGAGCGTCCCCACTTCTGGCAACGACGGAGGAACGCTTCTGCTGGTGAACGGTGGTGGCGGCGGTGGCGGTGGCGCTGCGGGCTCCATCCACCTGCGCAGCGTCCGGGGCTGCACCCAGACATCCGGTCACGTGATCAGCCCCGCCGCCACGGGAGGCTGCGTACCTCTCTGATTCGCATCCCTCCTGGAATTCCAGCAAACTGAGGGCTAACGGGTACAGTGCGGCACCATGCGTCTGTTCTGTCTATTGACCTGCGTGGTGCTGCTCTCCGCCTGCCGCATGAAGGACCCCGCCGAGGGCGTCCTTCGCGTGACGGTGAAGTATCCCTCCTACAGGCCCCAGTGCCTGCGAGTGGAGGTCGGTGACGGAATCAACCAGGCGGGAACCGACCTTCCCTCCAGTCAGTTCAAGGATCCTGACGCGAAAGAGATCCAGGTCGCGATGGTCCGCAAGCCGGCGTGGGGCGAACGGCTGAACGTGAAGGTGTCTTCGTTCGCGGCCCTCAGCGGCAATCAATGCACGGGGGCGCCCGTGGAGGTTCACGAGGACCGCGCTTTGGATGCACCCGCCGGAAAGTCCATTGACTGGACCGTCACCCTGCGGGCGGTGGACGCGGATGGTGACGGCTTCGTCGCGAATGTTTCCGGCACGGAGTCGCCCGACTGCGATGACTCCCGAGCGGACGTTCACCCAGGCGCTCCGGAACAATGCGACACGAATGTCGACCATGACTGTGACGGTCACAAAGCGTGTGCGGACAGTGATTGCGCGGAGAAGACATGCACGGATGGGGACCCGTGCATGATGGACAAGCGATGCGTGGGGACTGGCTCCGCGGCGTCGTGCGCGGGTGGAACCCCGAAGAAGTGCGCTCAAATACCAGGACAATGCCAGCCCACGGTAACCTGCGAAGCCTCGACAGGTGCATGCATCGAAGGGATCGTGCAGGTAGGCGCGGCCTGTGACCCCGCGAACCTGTGCATGACGAATGGCCGGTGCACGGTCGAAAAACAGTGCGTGGGCGACGTGAAGACGTGCACCACGCCGTCGAACGCCCAGTGTCAGGAGTCCACGGGCACCTGCAACCCGACCAACGGCATCTGTGCGTACGCCCCCAAGCCGGTCACCACCTCCTGCGTGGACGGCGACCTCTGTCATGATCCGGGGTTCTGCGATGGCAATGGCACGTGCATCGGAAAGGACACGCCCTGCCCTCCCAGGGAGTGCAATGCGGCTGCGGGCTGCACGCGAAACGCCTCTTGCATCTACGCCGGGGATCCGGCGCAGCTCAACCTGCCCTGCAGCGACGACAACTCGGGAGCGCCGCGCGTGTGCACCGCGTCAGGCCAGTGTGTCGTTTTCCCATACACGCCCAGCAACTTCGACCCGAACGCCATTCCTGGCGGTGAAATTGGCGAACTGAGAACCACCGGAGCCGTGGTGTTCGATACGGACGCCCGGTCCTGGACGCCCTCGAACGTCGGCCCGGATACCAGTGCGTTCATCATCAAGACCGTGTCGCAGGGCGGAGGCGCACCCGAAATCCTGCTCATCCCCGTGCGGACCCTGTCCCTGGGTGGCGAGCTACGCATCGTAGGCAGTCGGCCGGTCATCCTCGCCGTGTATGGGGATGCGACGCTGAGCCACGACATCCTGGGCAGCGGGCGCATCGTGAATGGCGCACCGGTTCCTGGAACCGGAGGCAATCAGGCGTGCACCACGTCACAGGGCAAGAACGGGACGTACAACGGAGGTCAGGGCGGAGGCGGAGGTGGCGCGGGTGGCGCGACGGTCGGAGCCCATGGCGGCAGGGGCGTCAACGCCAACGCTACACGAGGCGACGCAGGCGCCCAGCAGACCTCCACCCTCACGCCACTTCTCGGAGGGTGCCCAGGGGGTACTGGAGGAGGCTCGGGCACCGCGCCCGGTGGACTGGGTGGTGCCGGAGGTGGCGCCTTCCAGCTCTCCGTCGCCAGGACGCTGACCGTGGACAGAGGCCTCTCCGTGAGCGGCGGCGGTGGCCTGGGCGGTACTGCGAACAGTTCGAATGGTGCTGCGGCGGGGGGCGGTGGCGGCGGGAGTGGGGGCCGCATCGTGCTGGAAGCATTCCAGGTGAGCCTGAAGCCGAACGCGCGACTCACCGCCAATGGTGGCGGTGGTGGAGAGGGCGGCGGCGCGGGTTCCGGTGCCGCTAATAACGGAGCAAATGGCTCGAGTGGCAGCGAGAACAGCGGCAGCAGCGCCAACGGCGGCGGCGGCGCTACCACCACGGGTGGCGACGGTGGCTCGGGTGGCACATTGAGCAACCCCTCCCCTGGCGAAAACGGAGCTACGGTGGTGCTTAGCGAAGGCGGTGGCGGAGGAGGCGGAGGCGCCGCGGGCTACATCCACCTGCGCAGTGTCCAGTCATGTGTCATCAGCGCCTCATCCGTGATCAGCCCCGCACCCACGGGTGGCTGCGCACCCCTCTGACCCGCCCGGACAGCAACCAGCCCAGCAACCCCCAGTGTGAAGTTTCACACACTTCATGTGAAATCACGTACAGTGTGTTTCGCCTGTCGCACGACGCGCGGGCGAAACACATCTCAGGGGGAATCACATCATATGAATGGCAATCAATTGCTGCGTCGCAGCGCGGTGGTGGGCTTTGGCTTCTTCGCGCTGATGGGCTGTGGGGGCCCGGATGCCGTGCTCCAGGAGCCGGAACTCGGCAACGTCGAGCAGGGCATCAACGTCGCCACCAACGGTAGCTTCGAGGACAACGCCATCGGCAATTTCAACTACGTGGTCCTCAACGCCGGTAGCACGGCGCTGCCGGGCTGGACCATCACCAGCGGCATCAAGGTGATGAAGAACACGTACAAGACGCCGCAGAACGGCGTGCAGTCCATCGACCTCAACGGCCTGGGCGCGGGCTCCCTGTACCAGGACGTGCCCACCGTCGTCGGCGGCGGCTACACGGTGACCTTCTACGTGTCCAACAGCCCCGCCTGCGCCACCGTGTCCCGGTCGGCCACCATCAACTACGGCCCGTCCAGCGCCAGCTTCTCCAACGCGTCCGCGTCCTGGAGCCTGCGCACCTACGTGTTCAACGCCACCAGCACCACGTCTCGCATCACGCTCACCAGCACCTCCGGTGGCGTCGGCTGTGGCCTGGCCATCGACAACCTCCAGGTGAACGGGCCGTGATGCACGCGGTCCGCTGATCCATGCGGGCTTTGGGCCGCCGCTCCCTTTTCGTGGGGCGGCGGCCCTTTTCTGTAGCGCCCTGTAGCGTCCAAAGAACGGACGTCCGCTGGAGAACCCAGGGGGTAGACGGCCCGGGCCTGACGACACAGATCGCGGATGCCGTGGTTCATCCCCCTCCCCCATCCCACCTCCTGCGCTCGTGTAGCGCCCGGCTTCCGGCCGGGTCCCTGCGATCAACGCGGGATCACCGGACCGGGGGACGACCCACGACATCGGGCAGGGACGGACGCCCGTAGCGGGCACCAGGGCACAGGGCCGGGCGCGCGGTGGCGTCCGGGCTGGGAGGCGTGGACGTGGCGGGTCTG
Organism: Corallococcus sp. CA054B; assembly: GCF_003611625.1. Taxonomy (NCBI): domain Bacteria; kingdom Pseudomonadati; phylum Myxococcota; class Myxococcia; order Myxococcales; family Myxococcaceae; genus Corallococcus; species Corallococcus sp. CA054B. The sequence continues at coordinate 639 of NZ_RAVY01000091.1, read as the reverse complement.
GACTGGGTTCAGGTGGACGTGGGCTTCCCCATGAGCCTCGCGGTGATCGGCGCCGCGCGTGCCTTGGGCATGGAGCGGCGCGCGTTCCTGGGCGCCATGGTGGAGCTGCAGATATGGGCCGTGCAGGCCCTGCCCGAAGGGCGCTTCGTGTCCTTCGGACCGTCCGCGGACGCGTCCGGCGGACAGGCGTGGGACGCGTCCCTGGACGAAGCCGTGTGGATCGAGGCGCTGGAGTCCGCCGTCCGCTGGACGGGCACCCCCGGCGCCTTCTGGTCCGCCCTCCTCCAGGCCCGCCTCTTGATCCGTGAAGAGGACGGCGTGCGCCTCACCCTGTGCGATCGCTACGTCGGAGTGCTCGACAAGCGGAAGAAGGAGGCCGAGCGCAAACGAAGGGAACGGGCCGCCGCGAAGGGGCTCGAGGTGTCCGCCGGACGTCCTCGGGACACGTCCGGGACGTCCTCCCCCAGAAACAGAAGGGAGAAGGAGAAGAAGAGATCTTCATCTGCTGCTGCCGGCCTGGATGAACTGGAAACCGCGCCGGCCCACCTGGCCCCCGTGGCGCTCCTGCCCATCGAGGACACGCCCCCGGACGCGGAGCAGGACCCCATCCAGCTCTCCCTCCCCGGCACGCACCTGGTC
>NZ_RAVY01000090.1:0-37001 GCF_003611625.1 Corallococcus sp. CA054B | reverse complement strand
GCCCATGGGGGACGACGCCGCCATGGCCCAGGCCCTGGGGCGGGTGGTAACGGACGCGAAGTGGCGGGACGGGCTGCGCCAGCGGGCCCTGGAGCGGGCGGACGAGTTGTCCGCTGAACGGGCGCTCAAGGCCTGGGAGTCGCTGCTGGCGGAGGTCTGACGCGGAGGGCAGGAAAACCTTGCTCCCCTTGTCCTGCTTCCAAGAGGATTCGCACCATCATGACGACGACGAACGAGACGCAGGGCCTCAACTTCCTCCAGGAAGTCGTTGAGGAAGACCGGCGGACGGGAAAGCACGGCGGACGCGTGCACACCCGCTTCCCGCCCGAGCCCAACGGCTACCTCCACATCGGCCACGCCAAGTCCATCGCGCTGAACTTCGGGCTGGCGCAGCAGTATGGCGGCAAGTGCAACCTGCGCCTCGACGACACCAACCCGCTCACCGAGGACACGGACTACGTGGAGTCCATCCAGCGCGACGTGCGCTGGCTCGGGTTCGACTGGGACGACCGGCGCTTCTTCGCGTCCGACTACTTCGACCGGCTCTACGCCTTCGCGGAGCAGCTGATTTCGCAGGGCCAGGCCTACGTGTGCAGCCTGTCGCCGGAGGAGATCTCCCAGTACCGCGGCAACTTCACCACGCCGGGCAAGGACAGCCCGTACCGCACGCGCACGGTGGAGGAGAACCTGGACCTGTTCCGCCGGATGAAGGCGGGCGAGTTCCCGGACGGCAAGCACACGCTGCGCGCGAAGATCGACATGACGTCGTCGAACCCCGTGCTGCGCGACCCGCCCATCTACCGCATCCGGCACGCGCACCACCACCGCACGGGCGACAAGTGGTGCATCTACCCGCTCTACGACTTCGCGCACTGTCTGTCGGACGCCATCGAGGGCATCACGCACTCCGTCTGTACGCTGGAGTTCGAGAACCGCCGCGTGCTGTACGACTGGATCGTCGACGCGCTCATCAAGGGCGACCGGCCCTACCAGTACGAGTTCGCGCGGCTGAACCTCACCTACGCGGTGATGAGCAAGCGCAAGCTGCTCCAACTGGTGCAGGAGAAGCGCGTCTCCGGCTGGGATGATCCGCGCATGCTGACCATCAGCGGCCTGCGTCGCCGGGGCTACACGCCCGCGTCGCTGCGCGACTTCGCGAAGCGCATCGGCGTGAGCAAGTCCGACAGCCTCATCGACATGGGCGTGCTGGAGCTGTCCATCCGGGACGACCTCAACGAGACGGCGCCGCGCGCCATGGCCGTCCTGCGCCCGCTCAAGGTGGTGCTGGAGAACTACCCGGAGGGCCAGACGGAGGAGCTGGAGACGGCGAACCACCCGAAGCGCGAGGACATGGGCACGCGCAAGGTGCCGTTCATGCGCGAGCTCTACATCGAGGCGGACGACTTCCAGGAGGTGCCGGAGAAGGGCTTCTTCCGCCTGGCGCCGGGCAAGGAGGTGCGCCTGCGCTCCGCGTACTTCATCAAGTGCGAGAAGGTCATCAAGGACGCGGCGGGCAACATCACGGAGCTGCGCTGCACCTACGACCCGGCCACGCGCGGTGGCGACTCGCCGGATGGCCGCAAGGTGAAGGGCACGCTGCACTGGGTGCCGGGCAACGCGCCCGTGGCGCAGGTGCGGCTGTTCGACCGGCTCTTCTCCGTGGAGCAGCCGGACAAGGACGAGACGAAGGACTTCAAGGAGTTCCTCAACCCGAACAGCCTGGAGACCCTCTCCAACGCGCGCGTGGAGCCGATGCTCGCGGACGCGAAGCCGGGCGACCGCTTCCAGTTCGAGCGCCTGGGCTACTTCTGCGCGGACGCGGTGGACTCCAAGCCGGGCGCGCCCGTGTTCAACCGCACGGTGACGCTGAAGGACTCGTGGGTGAAGGAGCAGAAGAAGTAGGGCGCTCCTTCCCGCGCTGCTGAATCATCACGGAGCCCCGGGTGGAAGCACCCGGGGCTTCGTCGTTTCACGCCCTCCCTGGCGGGTGATGGCGGGCCGTGGGGCGCATGCTCCATGCTGGAGCGGGCGCTGCCGCCCCTGCTTCCCGGAGCTCGTTCCGCCATGGTGCTCCAGCCGCTGCCACGCCCCCATCCGCAGCCGACGCATGCGGAGGTGGAGGCCATTGGCCGCATGCAGAACGCGCCCCTGCGCAACCTGCACATCACGCACACGTACCACGTGCTGAAGGTGTGCTTCGCGGGCGTGCTGGGGGAGGTGGACCAGTCGTGGTGCGGCTTCTCCACCTGGGCGTCGAAGACGGCGGGGACCTTCATCCGCAAGGAGATGGTGGCCGTGCTGGAGCGGGACATGCTCTCCCGCGCGGAGGCCGTGATGCGCGGGCTGGGCGTGACGCAGGCCCGGCTCCTGGGCTCGTGGGGCCTGCCTTCGGGCGTGGCCACCGTGCTGTCGCGCGCCATGGACCCGGTGATGAGCGCGGTGGCCCATCACATCGCGCAAGGCAACCTGCTGGTGTTCCAGGAGCTGGGACCGCTCTACACGGCGATGCTGGAGCACTTCACCGGCCCGCAGGCGACGAGCCCCGCGGCGCTGGAGCGCGTGGTGGCCGTGCTGAAGCCGGGGCCGCTGGAGTCCGGAGGACAGGACCTGCTCATCCGCGCGGTGTGCGCGTACCACGAGGCCCTGAGCCTCACGCGCGCCAAGGACCGGGCGGAGCGCGTGCTCCTGGCCAACGCGCTGGTGGGCTACCACGAGCAGGTGCGCCTGCAGGAGCCCATCATCGGGGCGCTGGGGGCGCCGCTGAAGGAGCTGTTCCTGGACCACCTGCGGGAGCTGCTGCGGGCGCGCGGGAGCGGGATGCCGGAGCCGTGGCTGGTCGCGGTCTTCACGCCGCTGGCGGACCGGCTGGAGCGCTGCTGGCGCGAGCTGATGACGCGCGAGCTGATGACCATGGAGCTGCCGGACCGGACGCTGCGCCTGGGCGAGGACATCCCGGCGCTCTCCGTAGCGGCGGACTTCCCGCCGGACCTGATGCGGCTGGAGCACCCGGAGCTATGCGCCCTCTTGAAGCAGCTGGACCGGACGCCGGACGACACGGCGGGCAGCGCGGCGCGGGACTGGGGCTCGGTGAAGGACCGGATGAACCTCATCGTGGACCTGTTCCGTTCGCGCCAGCAGGACCGCGTCCTCTACCAGCCGCCCTTCACGCCCGCGCAGGTGGAGGCCTTCCAGCAGGGCCGGATGCCCTCAGGAAGGCTCTGACTGGGGCGGCGTCTCGCGGGTCATCTCCACCATGGTGGGACGCCAGCCCAGCCGCGCGAACAGCCGCTGCGCGGCCTCGTTCTTCGCGGCGGTGTGGAGCACCACGCGCGGCGCTCCCAGCTCCGTGAGCCGGCGCACCATGGCCTCCGCGAGCAGCCGGCCGGTGCCGGTGCCGCGCGCCTTCTCCTCCACCCAGATGTCGTGCAGGGCGCCGCACTTGTCGAGGAGCATGTTCCAGTCCACGCCCTCCAGCCGGCCGTAGCAGTAGCCGACCACTTCGCCGTCCAGCTCGGCCACGAGCACCACGGCCTCCTGCGGACGGCGCGCCTCCTTGCCCAGCCACCAGCGGTAGCCGGACTCCACGTCGTCCGGGACCATGAAGCGCTGCGGGTCGAAGCCGTGGTGCTGGCGCGCGAGCGCCGCGCCCATGCGGCCCAGCGCGGGCGCGTCCGAGTCCTTCGCGGGGCGGATGGTGACGGGCATGCGTCCTCCAGGAAGCGGGTGTCCGCTCCAGGTTGCGCATCGTGGGCCGCGTCTGTCGAAGCCTTCTGGCGGAAAGTGCTCAGCCGGCCACGCGGAAGGCGTCCGGCGTCGCCTACCCCCCTTCAGGGAGGTTGCTCAAGGACGCGGTGCGCTGGGAACCGTCCTGCGGGTACCCGGCTATTTCGGACCCAGCGTCATGAGGACCTCGGCAACTCCGTCCGCGTGCTGCGGGTTCTCCTGGGCCACCGTGCGGAAGCCACACTTCTCGAGGACGCGGATCGATCCGACGTTGTGGACGGCGACCCACGCATGGAGCGGACGAATCGGCTCAAGCACGAGGAACTCCGAGAGCGCCCGTGTCGCGATGCCCTTGCCCCAGTGCTCGCGACCCACCCAATAGGCGATGAGGCGCTTGCCGTCCTGTTCCCAACTGCCGATGTATCCAGCGACCCGTCCGCCAACGACGATGGTGCGGGTCGCGTTCTCGGGGCGGAGAACCTTCGTGCGCCAGTGGGTCAGGAAGGCATCGCGTTCCCGCGACGGGAATGCGGCCATGCGCAGCGCGACTGCGTCCCGTTGGTGCTCGAAGAAGAACGGGAGGTCTTCATCTGTAACGTTGCGCAGGATCACCAAGAGAGCCGGTCTCCGCGAGCCGAGTGATGAGCCGACTCTAGCCCGCGTCCCACGCCGGGGTCGATGCTCCGGTCCTTCGCGACTCCCTCTCTGCGCGACTCCCACTGCGGACATGGCTTGGACGGACCTACCTGAAGCAGGTCAGCGGGCCTTCGCGCGCATCTGGGGGACGGCGCGCTTGCCCTCGCGCAGGCTGGTGCGGGCCAGCTCCACCAGACCCCAGCCGGCCACGAGCGCGAACACCGCGCCTCCCAGCGCCAACACGTAGTTCACGAGGCCCGTGTCGCCACACTGGAGGCACGCCACGGACGGGTCCTCCGGCTCGTAGTGCAGCGTCACCGGGGCGCCGGCCGTGTAGTGGTGCGACACCGCCTGCGCCTCCGCGAGCCCGCCTGCGCCGTGGCCGTCGAAGGCCACCGTGTCGGAGGTGTACGGGACGCCGTTCACCTCGTAGCGGTAGCTCACGTCCGGGCGGAAGCTCACCGCGCGCTTGCTGCGCAAAGTCTCCACACGGGAACTCACCACGGTGCCCTGCACGGTGGGCCAGTCCCTGCTCACCTTCGAGCGGTACACCATCCGGCCGCCCGCGAACGCCAGCGCCACGCCGATGCCCAGCAGGGCCAGCCCCATCAGCCACTTCATCATCGTTCGAGTCCTTGCTTGCCTCCCGCCGCGCTGCTCGGGGCTAGGAAGGCGAATCCCCAGGGGGAGTGCAGCCCCCGGGCCAGGGCCTCTGCCCCGGAGGGATGGGGGCGCGAGGCGGGGCAGATTTCCCCACGGGGGCAATTCGCCCCGGTAGACTCACGGGCCTCCATGCCCGCACTCGCCCAAGAGCTCGAAGTGGCCCGGCGCATCGCCCGCCAGGCTGGTGACATCCTCCTGCAGGTCTACGCCACGGACTTCTCCGTCACGGACAAGGCCGGAGGCGCCGGGCCCGTCACGGTGGCGGACGAGCGCGCCAACGCCTTCATCGTGGGCGAGCTGCGCAAGGCCTTCCCGGCGGACGGCGTGGTGGCGGAGGAGAAGGAGGACGTCTCCGACGCGAAGCGCTTCAGCCGCTGCTGGTTCGTGGATCCGCTCGACGGCACGCAGGAGTTCGTGAACCGCAACGGCGAGTTCGCCATCCACATCGGCCTCGCCGTGGAGGGCCGGGCGGCGCTGGGCGTCGTCTACCGCGCGGTGGGGGACGTCCTGTACTCCGGCATTGTCGGCGAGCAGGGCTACGTGGAGGACCCGCAGGGCCGCCGCGCGCTGCGCGTGTCGGACGTGGCGGATCCGGCGCAGCTGCGGCTCGTGGTGTCGCGCTCGCACCGCTCGAAGACGACGGACGCGGTGGTGCAGCGGCTGGGCATCACGAAGGAGACGGAGTCCGGTTCGGTGGGGCTCAAGTGCGGCCTGCTGGCGGAGGCCCGCTGCGACCTCTACGTGCACGTGAGCGACAAGAGCTACCGCTGGGACAACTGCGCGCCGGAGGCCGTCATCCGCTCCGCGGGCGGCGTGCTCACGGACCTGGCGGGCAACGCGTACCTGTACGACGGCTCCGAGCTCCAGAACCGCCGGGGCCTGCTCGCGTGCAACGCCGCCGCCTTCGACCAGGTGCTGCCCGTGGCGTCACAGGTGGCCCGCGAGGCCGGCCTGCTGAAGTAGTCAGCGCGTCTCGACCGCGCGGCGCAGCTCGCCGTACAGCCGCGCGAGGTCCGGGAGCTGGTAGCTGGCGTTGAGCCCGCTGGGATTGGGCAGCACCCACAGCCGCGCTTCGCCCAGCGTCTCCTCCTGCGGCCCGAACCTCGCCTTCGGCCGCGAGAAGGCGGTGCGGTACGCGCCCAGCCCCAGCACCGCCAGGTACTTCGGACGGTAGCGCTTCACCTTGCGCGCCAGCGACTTCGCGCCTTCCGCGTACTCCTCCGCGCCCAGCTGGTCCGCGCTCGCCGTGGCCCGGTCCACCACGTTGGTGATGCCCAGGCCCAGCGTCAGCAGCTCCTCTTGTTCCGCCGGCTTCAGGAGGCGCGGGGTGAAGCCCGCCGCGTGCAGTGACGGCCAGAAGCGGTTGCCCGGCCGCGCGAAGTGCACGCCCACCACCGCGGAGTAGAGGCTGGGGTTGATGCCGCAGAAGAGCACCCGCAGGCCCGGGGCCAGCAGGTCCGGCATGGTGCGGCCGGTGGCGGCGAACAGCTCGTCCTTCGTGGGGCGGTGGAGCTTCATGAGGTGGGCAATCCAGGCCGGAACCTAGCGGGTCGGGTGCCGCCTCGCACGTCCATGCGCCTGACCGTGGCCCGGGCAGGGAAGGGGACGGACGCCATTCCTGGCGACAACGCCCGGTCCTCGCAGGCAGAGTGACCCTCCGTGTCCGCATCGACATCGTCCGAGCCCTCGCGGCTGACGCACAAGCACTGGCTCGCGCTCGTGGTGGCCGTGTTGCCGCTGGCGCTCTATGCCTTCTCCTCGCGCCAGGGCGACCTGCCGCTGTACTTCCGGACGGCCCGTGCGTTCCTGGACGGCGCGGTCCCCAACCGCGACTTCCGCTTCGAATACCCGCCCTACGCGCTCCTGTGGTTCGTACCCGCGACGTGGGCGGGCGGCGGCCTGCGCGGCTTCATCCTCGCGTTCGGCCTCCAGCTCACGCTCATCGACGCGTTCATCAAGTGGCTGCTGCTGTCCGAAGGCGTGCGCCGGTGGGGCGCGGCCAGGCGCGCGTGGGTGCCGTTCGCGGCGTACTCCGTCGTCAGCTGGCTCCAGAGCGTGCACTACCTCAAGCGCTATGACCTGATTCCCGCCGCGCTCGCGCTGGCCGCGGTGGTGGCCCTGATGCGTCGGCGCGAAGGCTGGGCAGGGGCGTTGCTCGCGGTGGGCACCGTCACCAAGCTGTACCCGGCCGTGCTCGTGCCGCTGGCCCTGGCCGTGTGCTGGCGCCGGGGCGCGAAGCCGACGCGGGCCCTCATCACCGGCCTCGTCGCGGGCGTGTTGCCATTGGTGCCCCTGAGCTTCGTGTGGCCATGGTGGCGGTTCGCGGCCTTCCACGTCGAGCGGGGGCTCCAGGTGGAGGCCTTCAGCGCGGGCCTGCTCTGGGCCGCGCACCTGATGGGCTTCGCCCAGGTCCAGTGGGTCCACGCTCCCGCCGCCTATGAGCTGCACGGCGCGGACGCCGAAATGGTCCGCGCTGTCACCCGTCAGGTGTGGGTCGCGGGCTTGCTGCTGGCCGTGGCGGTGTCCGTGCGCGCCGCATGGCGCAGGCCTCCGGTGCACATCGAGGACGGGGCCCGGCTGATGCTGGTGCCGCTCGTGGCCTTCGTCATCCTCAACCCGGTGCTGAGCCCGCAGTACCTCATCTGGCTCACCGGGGCCGCCGCGCTCGCGCTGCTCTCCGGGAGGGTGTGGCCGTCCGCCGTGCTGCTGGTGGCCGCCGCCATCACGCGCGGGCTCTTCGCTGGCAGCACCTACAACACGGGCTGGCAGCCGTCATTCACGCTGCTGCTCCTCGCGCGCAACGCGATGGTGCTCTTCGCGGGGCTCGCCTGGGCCCGTGAGGCATGGCGGTGGGGACGCCCTGACGCCACGGCGCTGCCGGAGGCGAAGGACGCACCCGCGCCGACACCGCCTCCCTGAAGCCTGGTTGCCTGCCCGGCTTGGACCGGAGTGCCGCTGCGAAACCGGGCGCTCGTGGTTACTGGGAAGGCATGGCCCGTCCGGTGAACGTCAACGCCCTGCTGCCCATCGAGGCGGAGTTCCAGCGCGAGCGCGCCTCCGGGTTGCGCCGCTCCGGCGACAAGCTGGAGGACGCCCTCGCCCAGGTGGCCCAAGCGGAGAAGGAGCTGCGCGCCCTGCATGGCGTGGCGCGGGTGGAGCGCTACCCGGCGTACCGCGCGCTCTGGAAGGAAGCGGAGCGGCTGCGCTGGAACCTCACCGTGCAGCGAGAGGCCTGCGGCCTGCGCAACCACCGCGACCTGGACGTCGTCTACCCGATGCCGCCCCTGCTGCGGGAGTGACGCGGGCTGTCCGCCGCTTCACGGTGAGGTGCGCCACGCGGCCACGGCGAGGAGCGCCCAACCGGCGAGGAAGCCCAGGCCGCCCAGCGGCGTGATGGCGCCCAGCACGCGCACGCCGGAGAGGGCCAGCGCGTACAGACTGCCGGAGAACAGGACGATGCCCGCCAGCATCGCCCAGCCCGCGGACTCCAGGAGCGCGGAGGGGCGCACCGAGCCCAGGAGCCCCACCGCCACCAGCGCGAGCGCGTGGTACATGTGGTAGCGCGCCCCGGTTTCGAAGATGACCTGAAGGTCCTGGGGAAGGCGGGCCTTCAGCGCGTGCGCCCCGAAGGCGCCCGCCGCCACGGCCAGGAAAGCGTTCACCGCGCCAACCACGATCCACCACCGCATCATCGAGTGCCTTTCTTCGCGCGCTTGACTGCGGCACGCTACACCGCGCTTCCCGGCAGCGTCCTGGTTGAACACGCACCCGCCCCAGCCGCGCCCCATCCCCGATGATGACTTCCCCTTCCTTCCAGCCGACCCCGTCGATTCCCTTCGAGCTGCGCCAGTCCCCCATCCAGGGCATGGGCGCCTTCGCCACCCGCCGCATCCGCAAGGGCGCGCGCATCATCGAGTACATCGGTGAGCGCATCACCCAGGCCGAGGCGGACGTCCGCTACGACGACGAGTCGATGGAGCGCCACCACACGTTCCTCTTCAACCTGGACGACGACACGGTGCTGGACGCGGGGACCCTCCACAACGAGTCGCGCTACATCAACCACTCGTGCGAGCCCAACTGCCAGTCGCTCATCGACAAGGGCCACATCCACATCTACGCGCTGCGCGCCATCGAACCGGGGGAGGAGCTGACGTACGACTACGCGTACGAGCGCACCCCGGAGATGGACGCGGAGGCCGAGGCGCTCTACGTCTGCCGCTGTGGCACGCCCTCCTGCCGGGGCACCATCCTCGCCCCGGAGAAGAAGGCCCCCGCGCGCCGCAAGAAGGCCCCGTCGAAGGCCAAGCCGCCCTCCAAGACGAAGGCCGCGTCGAAGTCCAAGTCGACCTCCAAGGCGAAGTCCGCCAAGAAGTCGAAGGCCGCGCCGCCGGCCGCCGCGAAGAAGAAGCGGGGCACCCAGCGCGTGAAGTCCCCGGGCCGCCGCGCCGCGAGCTGAAGCCCCCAACGGGAAGCGCGCGCGCTCCGGAGCCGGGCATTAGAGTGGAAGCGTGAAAGACGTCCTGCGCTTCCTGCTCACTGAAGCCCCTGACTTCCCCGCGCTTGACTCCGTGGAGGCCTGGTGGCGCCGGCACCTCGCGGTGCTGCCGCGCTTCCCGTTGCCGGCGGACCTGGCGCTCGCCAGCGGCTTCCGGATGGACCGGATGGGGTTCGCGTTCTCCTCCGGCTATCAGGCCGCGCTGCGCTCGCTCTTCCCCCAGCTCCCGGCGGACCGGCGCGCTGCGCTCTGCGCCACGGAGACGGGCGGCGGCCACCCGAGCGCCATCGAGACGAAGCTCACGCCGAAGGGCGCGGGCTGGACGCTCGATGGCGTGAAGACCTACGTCACGCTGGGCACGCACGCCGAAGAGCTGCTGGTGGTCGCCTCCGAGGGCCGGGATGCGCAGGAGCGCAACCGCCTGCGCATGGTGCGGCTGGACGCGCGCACGTCCGGGGTGACCGTGGAGCCGCTGCCGCCGCTGGGCTTCGTGCCGGAGGTGCCGCACGCGGCGCTGCGGCTGGAGGGCGTGGAGGTGGCGCCGGAGGACGTGCTGCCCGGGGATGGCTACACCCGCTACCTCAAGCCGTTCCGCACGGTGGAGGACTGCCACGTCAACCTGGCGGTGCTGGGCTGGCTGGTGAAGGTGGCCCGCCGCTGCGGCTGGCCGGTGGCGCTGCGCGAGGAGCTGGTCGCTGTCGCGGTGATGCTCCACGCGATTGCCCTGGAGGACCCCTGCGACCCGGCCGTGCACGTGGCGCTGGGCGGCGCGCTCGCGCAGATGCACCGCGCGCTGGAGCGCTGCGAGGTGGCCTGGGAGGGCGTGGACGTGGAGATGCGCGAGCGGTGGCAGCGCGACCGGCGCCTGCTCGACCTGGCCTCCAAGGTGCGCGCGAAGCGGCTGGAGGTCGCGCGCCAGCGGCTGGCCGGCGGCGCGGGCGACGACTGACGTCTGCCGCTTGAAAAGCAAAGCCCGCGAGGGGAGGGGCTCGGAGGCCTCCTCCACCGCGCGGGCCTGGGGGGCCGCGGGTGTCTTAGTACCGCCCGCCGCCCAGCGCGGAGACGGCGGCGGACAGGATGCGGTTCTCCACGCCCCAGACGGCCTTGTTCATGCCCTTCACGCCCGCGCCGCGCATGTAGTCCGTGAAGTCGTGCAGGGCGGTGGAGCGCTGCATGCGCTCCGTCTTGGCCGCGTAGAGCAGCGGCGTGTTCGGCGCGCCCGTGAGGCCCAGGTCCGGACAGGCCTCCGACAGCGCCGCGCGGTCGATGCCCGTCACCGCGGACAGCATCGCCACGGTGAAGTGGTGCACCGGCAGCTCGCGCGCGTTGGGCACGCGGTCCAGCACCTTGGCGCGCGTCTTGGGGTCGGTGGCCAGCTGGTCCAGCGTCACCCGGGACATCGCCAGGATCTGCTCGTTGGTGACGTGCTTGTTGTCCAGGATGGCCCGGTCGAACAGGCTCTGCGGCGTGTCACCCTTGATGGTGATGTTCACGTCGGACAGGCGCTGACGCATGGTCTGGATGGCGCGCCCCACCTCCGTGTTCGCGCCGCCGCGCCAGGAGCCCGGCGTCGCCTGCACCGGCGCCATCGTCGCGCGGGCGCGCGCCAGCTCCGCGCGGTTGAGCACGTCCGCGCGTGACGCCTCTGTGACCTGGTTGGCCCGGGCGGGCTGCGCGGCCGGCGCCTGCGTGCGGGCCGGAGCGACGGAGGGGGCGGCGGGGCGGTTGCGGATCTGCGTCATGGAGGCACCTTCTACCCTGGATGTCGGAGTAACGGATTATCGCCGGGGGAGCAGGGGAGTTGCCTTCCCGTGCCCTCCCCAGCACGTGCGTTCCGTCCCCGTCCCGGTATGGTGCGCGCCATGTCCCCGCGCCTGCCCACCCAGTTCGCCGACCTCCTCACCCCGAAAGGCCGCCGCATTCTCGAAGGCCGAGACTCCGAGACGTGCGGCGCGCTGCTGGACCCCACGCGGCCCTTCATCGCGCTGCAGGGCGTCATCGACGTGAAGAAGGCCGCGGAGGCCCGCGACATCCTGGACGCCGCGCTGCGTGACACGCTCGTCACCATGGAGGACCCCATCCCGGAGGACTCCATCTCCGGCATGGTGGAGAACTACACGGAGGCGCTGCCCAAGACGGTGCGCGTGCGCACCGCGCTCCTGGAGAGCCGGCGCTCGCGCTCGTGGCGCGCGGCGGAAGGCGTGGGGCTGACGGCGCTGCTGCGCTCGGACACGTTCGCGGCCTTCGCGGCGACGGTGAGCGGCCGGCCGCTCAAGCGGGGCTGGGGCATCCAGGTGCTCTGCTACGGCCCCGGCGACTACACCGGCCCGCACAACGACCACCACCCGGAGGAGGCGGACGCGCGCGACGGCTACGTGGACATGCACGTGAGCCTCACGCAGCCCGCCGTGGACCACCAGTACCTCGTGTACGCGAAGGACGGGCACTTCTCCGAGCTGACCAAGGTCAGCACCGTGGGCGGAGTCACCGTGTACCGGCTGCCCTTCTGGCACTACACGACCCCGCTCGCCGCGAAGCCGGGGAAGGAGGACGCGGCGCGCCGCTGGGTGCTGCTGGGCACCTTCCTGGACGCCCCTCCCGGGACGCGCCCTTCCTCCACCGTCCTGCCGGCGGGCGCCCCTCCGCCTGTCCGGGCCGTGACAGTCGGACGTGGCACCGGGGCCGGACGGCGTTAGCGTGCCGGGCCCATGAGCCCGACTGACATCGACACGCAGGCCAACGACCTCCTCCAGTTCATCGACGCGTCGCCCACGCCGTACCACGCCGTGCGCGAGACGGCGCGCCGCCTCACCGCCCAGGGCTTCCGCGAGCTGGACGAGCGCGAGTCCTGGTCGCTGAAGCCCGGCGACAAGGTCTTCGTCATCCGCGGCGACACGAGCATCGCGGCCTTCCAGCTGGGCACGAAGCCCGTGGACACCACCGGCTTCCGGCTGGTGGGCTCGCACACGGACTCGCCCAACCTGCGCCTCAAGCCCAACGCGCCCGTCAACCGCCACGGCTACCAGCAGCTGGGCGTGGAGATTTACGGCGGGGTGCTGCTGCACACGTGGACGGACCGGGACCTGTCGCTCGCGGGCCGCGTGGTGACGCTGCACAACGGCCGCCCCCAGCACCACCTGGTGGACTTCCGCCGGCCGCTGTTGCGCGTGCCCAACCTGGCCATCCACCTCAACCGCGGGGTCAACACGGAGGGCCTGAAGCTCAACGCCCAGGAGCACATGGTGCCGGTGCTGGGCCTGGAGAGCGCGGGCCCCGCGGAGCTGAAGGGGCTGCTGGTGGAGGAGCTGGGCCGCTCGGGCGTGAAGGCCGCCGCGGACGACCTCCTGGGCTACGACCTGTGCCTCTACGACTTGCAGCCGTCCACCCGCTCCGGCCTGCACGGTGAGTTCCTCCACGCGCCCCGCCTGGACAACCTGGCCAGCTGCCACACCGGGCTCACCGCGCTCTTGAAGGACACCGGCCCGCGCGAGGCCACGGTGGGCGTGGTGCTCTACGACCACGAGGAGTGCGGCAGCCGCAGCGCGCAGGGCGCCGCGTCGCCGTTCTTGAAGGACCTGCTGGAGCGCATCGTCCAGGCGCACTCGGATGGGCGCGCGGACGCGTTCCACCGCGCCATCCGCCGCTCGTTCATGGTGAGCGCGGACATGGCGCACGCGGTGCACCCCAACTACTCCTCCATGCACGAGCCCAGGCACCAGCCGCAGCTGGGCGGCGGCCCGGTCATCAAGACCAACGTGAACCAGTCCTACGCGACGGACGGCGAGTCGTGGGGGTACTTCGCGGCGCTGTGCAAGGAGGCGGGCGTCACGCCCCAGCACTTCGTCACCCGCACGGACCTGGGCTGCGGCAGCACCATTGGCCCCATCACCGCGGGGCAGCTGGGCATCCGCACGGTGGACGTGGGCAACCCCATGCTGTCCATGCACTCCATCCGCGAGCTGGCCGCCGCGTCCGACGTGGCCCGCATGGTGGCGGTGCTAACGCGCTTCTTCGCCTGAGCGAGCAAATGAAAGAGGCGGGCCCGGTGGTGACACCGGACCCGCCTCGGATGTTTCAGGAAGCTTGCAGCGAAGCGACTAGTTCACGCCCACCGCGGTCCAGGCGTCCTTCACCTTCTGCACCTGGACGGAGTCGGCGCCGTGCAGGTCCGTGGCGGCCTTGATGGTGGCCTCGCGGGCCTGGGCGAACGTCGTGCGCGGCGTCATGTACGTGGTGAGGGCGCGGGTGAAGATCTTCAGGCCGTCCTCCATGCCGATGCCGCCCTTCACCTCCAGGCCGGACGTCTTGTTCTTGCCACCCTCCACCAGCAGGTAGAAGGCGTTGTTGGAGATGCCGCTGGAGCCGTGCACCTCCGTCTGCTTCGGGTAGTTCTTGTAGTTGTCGACCGAGTAGTTGTCCTTGGTCGGGTCGTTCATGTAGCGCAGGCCGTCCTCATCGGTGCCGTTGTTCGGCGTCCAGGCGGCCTCGCCCACGGTCCAGTTCCACTTGGCCTCGGGGTTGTTCTGCGCGGCGTACCACTCCACGCCCGTGCCGATGATGTCGGAGAAGGACTCGTTCAGGCCGCCGGACTCGCCGCTGTAGATGAGGCCCGCGGTGCGCTCCGTGAGGCCGTGCGCGATCTCGTGGCCGGCGATGTCCAGCGTGGTGAGCGGGCCGGACTGCTTCCCGTCGCCGTCGCCGTAGCTCATCTTCTCGCCGTCCCAGAACGCGTTCACGTAGTTGTTGCGCACGTGCACGTAGCTGACGAGCTTCTCACCGGCGCCGTCGATGGAGTCACGACCCATGATGTTCTTCATGAAGTCGTAGGTCATGGCCGCGCCGTAGTGCGCGTCGACGGCGGCCTTGGCGCGCGCCGGGTCGGTGGCCTCGCCCCACTTGTCGTTGTCGTCGGTGATCTTCGTCTGGCCGGACGCGGTGGTCTTGTTGTTCGCGTCGTAGGTCACCACGCCCTTGCCGCGCGTCGAGTCCTCCAGCGAGTACGTGCCGTCCGCTTCCTTCTTGGTCTTCAGGTCCACGTGGCCGCTGTACATGGACAGGTCGTCCGCGGTGCCCGCGGGCGGGTTCTGAGGATCCGTCGGCGGAGGCGTGGTCTCCTTCGCCTGGATGTTGATGCTCCAGTTGTTCAGGGTGCCCGTGTCACGCGCGGCCTTGTCCTCGACCTTGAGCGTCCACTCGCCCTTCGTGTTCTCGCCCGCGAACGCGGCGGACAGGTCGAAGGAGCCGGCGATGTCGTCCTTGGAGCCGCCCTTGCGGTCCTGCACCACGTGGGACTTGCCGGAGGGGCTGGTCAGCGTGACCTTCAGGTCGCCGCTGAAGGTGTGCTTGATGTTCAGGTCGAGCGACAGCTTGTCGACCGTCACGTTGTCCGGGAAGGTGATCTTCGACTCGACCTGGCCCTTGTCCGGGATGGACGCGTTGGGGCTCGCGGTGCCGTTCACCTGCATCGCCGCGGCGGCCTTCTTGCTCCAGCCGCCAATCTTGTTGAAGCTCTCCAGCACCGCGCCGGTGTTGGCGTCGATGATGTAGTTCTGCTTCTTCGGCTTCTCCTGGCCGGCGATCTGCGTCACTTCCACCTGGTAGGCGGCGCGGTACTTGCCGTCCGCGTCCTGGTAGACGACGCGCTCGGAAGAGGGCTGCTTGTCGGCCTTGCCGCCCAGCTCCTTCTTCGCGATGTCGATGGCCTGCTGCGGGGCCAGCTTGACCTTCTGGTTGCCCAGGCCCGCGGGGATGGCGTTCTGCTCACCGGTGACGCTGGACACCTTGCCGTCCGCGCCCAGGTGGCTGATGACCTGCTCGCCGAAGACCTTCACGCCCTCGTGCATGCGGTCCAGGCGCACGTGGGTCATGCCCAGCTCGTCGCGCTCCACGCTCTTGGCGGCCAGCGTCGGGCCGGCCTTGTTCGCGGCCAGCAGGTTCGACGCGGTCAGCGGCGGGGTGAGGTGCTTCAAGGACGTCTGGATGGCCTGCTGCGCCTCCTTGCTGTCCAGGGCGAGGCGGCCGACCTGCGCGGAGGTGGCCCCCGTCGTGGACGCCTGCGACGTCGCCGCGGCGGCGGCCGTGGGCTGCGCGCCCGCGGCGGCGCCCGTGCGGGAGACGGACTCGAAGCCGTCCTTCACGCGAAGGACGTTCTTGGCCTTCGCCGGCGCGGAGGTGTCGGTGGTGGGACGGAGGGAAACGGGCGTCGAACCTTCGGTGCGGCGAATGGTCATTGAGCACTCACGCTGCAAGGGGGATGAACAATTCTCGCACGATGAACACCGAGAGTTTCCGATGGGTTGAAGAAGTTAACGCGGCAGCCCGGGATTCAGGGGATAGCACCGGTGGACTTCCTGTGAATTCAACGGTTGACACACAATTTTTGCTTTCAGTGGGGGTCGATTGTGACCCGAATTCCTGAAATCCCCGACGCGAGCCGTCATGGATCAGCGAGGGCGGGCGGGAAAATGCGGAAGAAATATTTCGAAAAGTCCACAACAGCGGCAGCCAGGCGAGCAGGCCCGGCGCGTGGAGGCTGATACAGTGAGACACGGTTTCCCGGCCGGGATGGTGCTGGGGCTGGACCCTGGGGGGGTTGGAAGACATGGAGCCGTGGATTCATCCGGAGACGCGGGAGGCGCCTGGCCTGCCGCTGCTGATGGTGCGGGTGCCGCGCCGGAACTTCGAAGGTCTGTTCGAGCACGCGCTGCGGCCCTCGGGCCCGTTCGCGCAGGCGCTGCGGGACGTGGGCTACGACCCGGACGCGGTGGAGGAGCGCCTTCCCCTGGAGGTGTGGCGCGCGTCGCTGGCGGTGGCGCGGCGGCATGCGTGCCCGGGCCTTGCGAGCGAGGACGCCAACCGCGTGCTGGGCACGCACTACGTGGAGGGGTTCGCGCAGACGCTCGTGGGGCGCATCTTCGCGGCGGCGGCGCCGCTGCTGGGCGCGGAGCGGTGCCTGGCGCGGCTGCCCACGTACCTGCGCGCGGGCCGCGAGGACATGAAGCTGGTGCTGGAGCCGGTGCGCGCGCGCGAGTGGCGGGCGCGGGTGGTGGACGCGGATCCGCTGCCGGACTTCGTGGCGGGCGCCATGGAGCAGGTGCTGCGCCGCACCCGGGTGCTGCCGCGCGTGGACGTGCTGGAGCGCGCCGAGCACTCCTATTCGCTGCGGATCCGCTGGGACGAGGCCTGAGCGGCCCGCGCGTCCCCCGCCGCTAGTTGAGGTACGTCTTCGGAGGGGGGCGCTTGTTGGCGGGGGTGAGCGGCGCCGGGCGCGCCTGGCGCCACCGGCCGATGACGTCCATCAACCCGTCGAACGTGTCGCGCAGGGCCCAGGCCCGGTCCTCCACGTCCTTCAGGCCCTCGCAGCGCAAGAGGCCGTCGCGCAGCGCGCGCTGGACGCCGGGGCAGTCGTCGCGCTCGTCGATGAGCTGTTCGGCGGTGTGCGCGTAGAGCCGGTAGCAGCCCTCCACGTCGCCCCGGTTGTAGGCGGGGGCGCCCACGTTGATGGCCTGGCCCAGCAGCGAGGCCACGGACTCCACGGCGGGCGTCGCGCAGCCCTCCAGCAGGCCCACGGGATGCTGCGGCACCTGACGCACGCGGGTGGCGCGCTGCCGGGGTGCATCCAACGCGGACAGCGGCCGGGGCGGGCCGGGCACCTTGAGGAGCGGCGCGATGTAGCGCACCGGGATGACCAGCCCCAGCGCGCGGCCGTTGGCGAGCGCCGCGGTGGCCAGCCCCACCACCTGTCCCCGCGCGTCCAGCACCGGTGAGCCCGACGCGTCCTCGGGCAGCGTGCGGGACAACTCCAGCAGGGTGAGCCATTCCCCCAGCACCTGCACCGCTCGGACTTCGAGGACGCGGGGTTCGGGGGGACGGTCCGCGTGGGCCTGGAGGACGTGCAGGGCCTCGCCTTCCGAGGGCAGCGTGGCCGGGCCCAGCGCGAGGGCGGGCACCAGGTCCGGGACGGACAGGCACAGGACGGCCAGGTCGCGGCGCTCGTCCACCGCCGCCACCTGGACCACCGGGGAGCGCAGGCCGTCTGGCAGCACGGCGGTGATGGCGCGCGCGCTGGCGACCGCGTGGAGGCTGGTGACGACGTGGCCTTCGGAGGAGATGACGAAGCCCGTGGCGGTGTGGCCGCCCAGGTCCAGCAACACCAGGGAGGCACTCGTGCGCCGAAGGGCCTCTTCGGCCCGCGCACGGCGTGCCTGGACGTCGTCGGACATGGCCACCCCCGTTCGGCCGGCATTCCCACCGGGATGCGTTCCATGTGACCGGCCGCATCACGTTGTATCAGCCTGCCCGCTCCCCACCCAACCCACCCGGGCGGGGCGATGTTGGCCGTCATCATGTTGTGATTGGCGCGCGAGTGTCCGGTCGTTAAACCTCCGGCCGGCATGCACAAGACCCACCTCGTCGGCGCCCGCACCCACAACCTCAAGGATTTGTCCGTCGATCTCTCCGAAGGGGAGTTCGTCTGCGTCACCGGCGTGTCCGGAGGCGGAAAATCGAGCCTCGCGCTCGACACGCTCTACGCGGAGGGTCAGCGCCGGTTCGTGGAGAGCTTCAGCCCGTACGCCCGGCAGTTCCTCGAGCGGCTGGAGCGGCCGCCCATGGACGCGCTGGAGCCCGTGGCCGCGGGCGTCGCGGTGGACCGGCGCGCGCCGGTGAAGAGCTCGCGCTCCACGGTGGCCACGCTGGCGGACGTGGAGCCGTACCTGTCCGCGCTCTTCACCCGCGAGGCGATGCCGGTGTGTCCGGACTGTGGCCTGGAGGCGGTGCGCACCGACGCGCGCGTGGCGGCCCAGGCGGCCCTCCGCGAGCACCCGGACGCGCAGGGCGTCTTCACGTACCCGGTGCGCATCCCCGACACGTCCGCGTTCATCGACGCGCGGGCCCGCCTGCTGAAGGACGGCTACCACCGGCTGATGGTGCAGGGCGAGGTGAAGGAGTTGGAGACGCTCAAGCCGGGCGAGGCCACCGACCCCGCGGGCGTGGCGCAGGTGGTGGTGGACCGGGTGAGGCTGACGGACGCGAACCTGTCCCGCGTCACCCAGGCCCTGGAGGACGCGTGGGCGCGCGCGGACGGCGAGGCGCTGCTCTTCCTGCCGGAGGTCGCGCCCAGGAAGCTGCGCCGGGGCTTGGTGTGTCCGAAGTGCGCGCGTGAGTTCGAGCTCGCGAGGCCGGGCCTCTTCAGCTACCAGAGCCCGGTGGGGGCGTGCGCGCCGTGCCGCGGCTTCGGGCGCACCATCGGCATCGACTGGGGCAAGGTGATCCCCAACCCGGGCTTGAGCCTGGCGCAGGGGGCCATCCGCCCGTGGTCCGGCCAGTCCACCAGCTGGGAGCGGGAGATGCTCCAGCGCTACTGCAAGCAGAAGGGCATCCCCTTCGACAAGCCGTGGGAGAAGCTCACCGCCGCCCAGCGCGAGGCGGTGCTCCAGGGCGAGGGCGACTACGACGGCGGCCGCGTCTACCCGGGCGTGCGCGCGTGGTTCCGGTGGATGGAGGGCCGCACGTACAAGATGCACGTGCGCGTGCTGCTGGCCCGCTATCGCGCGTACACGCTCTGCGAGAGCTGCCACGGCGCGCGCCTCAACGAGCAGGCCCGCGCGTGGCGCGTGGGCGGCATGGATCTGCCGGCCTGGCACGGGCTGGAGCTGACGGACGCGCTGGCCCGGCTGGACGGGCTGAAGACGCTGACGGGGCAGGGGGACCTGGCGCGGCGCGAATTGTCCGCGCGCCTGCGCTATCTCCAGCGCGTGGGCCTGGGCTACCTCACGCTGGACCGGCCCGCGCGCACGCTGTCGGGCGGCGAGGCGCAGCGCGTGTCGCTGACCGCGGCGCTGGGCACGTCGCTGACGGGCGCGCTCTTCGTGCTGGACGAGCCCACCGTGGGGCTGCACCCGGGGGACGTGCCGCCGCTCACGGAGGCCATCGCGGAGCTGGCGGACCGGGGCAACATCGCGCTGGTCATCGAGCATGATCCGCTGATCATCCGCTCCGCGCACCGCGTGCTGGAGCTGGGCCCGGGCGCGGGACGCCATGGTGGCAAGCTGTGCTTCGACGGCACCCCGGAGGCGCTGGCGAAGCGGCAGGACCTGCCCACCGGCCGCATGCTGTCCGGCGGGGCGGAGGCGCCGCGCACGCCGCGCACCCGCACGGGGGAGCTGGTCATCCGCGAGGCGCGCGAGCACAACCTGAAGGACGTGTCCGTGCGCGTGCCGCTGGGCGTGCTGTGCGCCATCACCGGCCCCAGCGGCTCCGGCAAGAGCACGCTGATGGACGAGGTGCTCTACCGGCACCTGGCGCGCGGGCTGGGCGTGAAGGACGTGGAGGCCCCCGGCGACGTGGCGGCGGTGGAGGGCGGGGCGCAGGTGGAGGCCATCACCTTCGTGGACCAGTCCCCGCTGGGGCGCACGTCGCGCGGCAACGCGGCCACGTACACCAAGGCGTGGGACCGGCTGCGTGAGCGCTTCGCCTCGGAGCCCGACGCGGAGGCGCGAGGCCTGACCTCCGCGCACTTCTCCTTCAACGTGGACAAGGGCCGCTGCGAGGCCTGCTCCGGTGAAGGCTACGAGACGGTGGAGATGCAGTTCCTCGCGGACGTGGCCCTGCTGTGCGCGGTGTGCCGGGGCCGGCGCTTCAAGGAGGAGGTGCTCGCCGTCCGGCACCAGGGCTTCAGCGTGGCGCAGGTGCTGGAGATGACGGTGGACGAGGTGCTCCAGCACTTCGGCGACGACTCCGCGCTCAAGCGCACGCTGGGGCCGGCGCAGCGGCTGGGCCTGGGCTACCTGCCCCTGGGCCAGCCCCTGTCCACGCTGTCCGGTGGCGAGGCGCAGCGGCTGAAGCTGGCGCGCGCGCTGGCGAGCGACGCGAAGGGCACGCTGTTCCTCATCGACGAGCCGAGCGCGGGCCTCCACGCGGAGGACGTGCGCCACGTGATGGCCTCACTGCACGCGCTGGTGGACCGGGGCGCGAGCGTGCTCGTGGTGGACCACGACGTGTCGGTGATGAAGGGCTCGGATTGGATCATCGACCTGGGGCCCAAGGGCGGCCGGGACGGTGGCCGGCTGGTGGCGGAGGGGACGCCCGCGGACGTGGCGAAGGTGCGGGGCAGCGCCACCGCCGCCGCGCTCCGGGGCGAGGGCAAGCCGCTGGCGAAGGCGGTGAAGCTGCGCCGCCCCGGGAAGGAGGCGCCACCCGCCATCGAGGTGGAGCACGCGCGCGAGCACAACCTCAAGGACGTGTCCTGCCGGATTCCCCTGGGGAAGATGACGGTGGTGACGGGGCCCAGCGGCTCCGGCAAGAGTTCGCTGGTGTTCGACGTCGTCTTCGCGGAAGGCCAGCGCCGCTTCCTGGAGACGCTGACGCCGTACGCGCGGCAGTTCCTGCCCACGCTGCCGCGCCCGGACGTGGAGCGCATCAGCAGCATCCCGCCCACCGTGGCGCTGGAGCAGCGCACGTCGCGCGCGGGGTCCACCAGCACCGTGGCCACCGTCACGGAGGTGGCCCACTACCTGCGGCTCATGTACGCGAAGATTGGCGAGCCGCACTGCCCGCATGACGACACGCCCATCGGCGCCACCACGCCGGCCGCGCTCTACGCGCAGGTGCTGGCGACGAAGGGCGACGGGCAGGTGCTGGCGCCCGCGGTGCGTGCACGCAAGGGCACGTACCTGGACGTCTTCACCGCGGCGGCGCGCGCGGGCATCACCCAGGCCATCGTCGACGGGGAGCTGGCGTCCACGGACAACCCGCCGCGCCTGGCGAAGACGAAGGAGCACGACGTCGACCTCGTGATGTACGAGGGCAAGCTCGCGAAGCTGCCGCGCGAGCTGTTCGACGCGTCGCTCAACTGGGGCAAGGGCGCGGTGAAGCTGCGCACGGGCAAGGCGGAGACGCTGCTGTCCAGCGAGCGCACGTGTCCGAAGTGCGGCACCGCCGTGCCGGAGCTGGATCCGCGCTGGTTCTCCTTCAACACGAAGCAGGGCCGCTGCGAGTCGTGCGAGGGCACCGGCGTGCAGGGCGGCGCCGCCGCGATGGCCGAGGGCGAGACGGCCCCGTGCCGCACGTGCGGTGGCACCCGTCTGTCCCCGGTACCTCGCGCGGTGCGGCTGGAGGGCGCGCGCTACCACGAAGTGGTGCAGGCGTCGGTGACGGCCACGCTCGCGCGCGTGCGCACCTGGAAGCTCAAGGGCGACCGGGCGCTCCTGGGCGAGACGGCGCGGCAGGAGATGCTGCGGCGCCTGGAGTTCCTGGAGCGCGTGGGCCTGGGCTACCTGTCCCTGGACCGCAACGCCGCCACGCTGTCCGGCGGCGAGATGCAGCGCTTGCGGCTGTCCGCGCAGCTGGGCGCGGGCCTCACCGGCGCGATGTACGTGCTGGACGAGCCCACCATCGGCCTGCACCCGCGCGACACGCACCGGCTGCTCGACAACCTGCGCGCGCTGGTGGAGACGGGCTCCACGGTGCTGGTGGTGGAGCATGACTCGGACACCATCCGCGCGGCGGACCACCTGCTGGACCTGGGGCCCACGGGCGGCCGGGGCGGCGGCCACATCCTGGCGGAGGGCACGCCGGACGTGGTGCTGGAGTCGGACTCGCCCACCGCGCAGGCACTGCGGGCCGCGCAGGTGCGGCCTCCGTCCGGCAGGGGGGAGCCGAAGGCCTGGGTGGAGCTGAAGGGCGCTCGCGCGAACAACCTCCAGCGCGTGGACCTGCGGCTGCCGGTGGGGCGGCTCAACGTCGTCTCCGGCGTGTCGGGCTCCGGCAAGAGCACGCTCATCCGGCAGGTGCTGTACCCGGCGCTGCGCGACAAGCTGGGGCTCGTCACGGCGAAGGCCGGCGCGTTCGACGCGCTCAAGGGCACGGAGTCCATCAAGCGGGTGCTGTCGGTGGACCAGTCGCCCATCGGGCGCACGCCGCGCTCGGTGCCGGCGACGTTCCTGGGCATCTGGGACGAGCTGCGCCGCGTGTTCGCGGCCACGCCGGAAGCGAAGATCCGCGGCTTCGGGCCCGCGCGCTTCTCCTTCAACACGGCGGCGGGTGGCCGCTGCAAGGTGTGCGAAGGGCAGGGCGCCATCTCCCACGAGATGTCCTTCCTGCCGGACGTCGTCACGCCGTGCGAGGCCTGCAACGGGGCGCGCTTCGACGCCGCCACGCTGGAGGTGCGCTACCACGGGCTCACCGTGGGCGACGTGCTGCGCCTGTCCGCGGACGAGGCGAAGGACGTCTTCCGCGCGCTGCCCAAGGTCGCCGCGCCGCTGGAGTGCCTGGCGGACCTGGGCGTGGGCTACCTGCAATTGGGTCAGGGCTCCAACACGCTGTCCGGCGGTGAGGCGCAGCGGCTCAAGCTGGCCGCGGAGCTGACGGCCACCTCCCGCCACGAGCCCACGCTCTACGTGCTGGACGAGCCCACCACCGGCCTGCACCTGGGCGACGTGGAGAAGCTGATCACCTTCATGGGCCGGCTGGTGGACCGGGGTGACACGCTGGTCGTCATCGAGCATCACCCTTCGGTCATCGCCGCGGGGGACCACGTGGTGGAGCTGGGGCCGGAGGGCGGCGAGGGCGGTGGCCGCATCGTGGGCGAAGGCACGCCTCGCGAGGTGGCGAAGCTCAAGACGCCCACGGGCCGTGTGCTCAAGTCGGTTTTTTCCGCTGAAGAACCCAAGGCGCGCGTCGCCTCACGGGGACGGTGAATCCATGCGCTCCTTCCGGCATCCTCCGTCCGCCATGAGAACCTCCCTGCTGTGCACCGTCGCGACGCTGCTCTCCCTCTCCACGGCGGCCTCCGCCGCGGACAAGACCGAGAAGAAAGCCATGTCCTTCCACCAGCTCTCCGCCAACCGGCTCGACGGCAAGCCCGAGAAGCTGTCGGACTTCCAGGGCAAGGTCGCCCTCGTCGTGAACACCGCGTCCGAGTGCGGCTACACGCCGCAGTACAAGGGCCTCCAGTCGCTCTACGACAGCTACAAGGACAAGGGCGTGGTCGTGCTGGGCTTCCCGTCCAACGACTTCGGAGGCCAGGAGCCGGGCACCTCCGAGCAGATCGCGAAGTTCTGCGAGCTGCGCTTCAAGGTCTCCTTCCCCATGTTCGAGAAGGTGAAGACGAAGGGCGAGGGCCAGTCCCCCGTCTACGCGTTCCTCGCCAAGGACCATGGCGAGCCCAAGTGGAACTTCCACAAGTACGTGGTGGGCAAGGACGGCCAGGTGAAGGCCGCCTTCCCCAGCAGCGTCACGCCCGACAGCCCGGAGCTGAAGGCCGCCATCGACAAGGCGCTCGCGGAGAAGTGACG
Source organism: Corallococcus sp. CA054B (assembly GCF_003611625.1). Taxonomy (NCBI): domain Bacteria; kingdom Pseudomonadati; phylum Myxococcota; class Myxococcia; order Myxococcales; family Myxococcaceae; genus Corallococcus; species Corallococcus sp. CA054B. Next base: position 13,187 of record NZ_RAVY01000090.1, on the reverse strand, counting down.
GGCGTCGGACGTCCGACGTTGGCTCCGCCCCGGGGGACTGCTCGGCGGCGGGGCCGGGCGTGCGCAGCATGGGTCCCGGCCCATGTCTCCGGTTCTCTTCCCAGTCCGCGTCGTGACCGTGGTGCTGCTCGCGGCGCTGGGCGGTGGATGCGCGTCGTTGGAGCCGCGGCGCTCGGAGCTGGCCACGCGCGTGGGGCACTCCGACCTGTCCGTGGCGGCGCTGCGCATCCAGGTGCGAGACCTGGCGCGGCGGTTCTCCGGCCTGCTGGAGGCCATGGCGGACGACGTGGCCGCGCGCTCCGGCTCGCCCCAGGTGGCCGGGGCCATGCTGCGCTTCAAGTCCAACGCGGTGCCCGCCGTGCAGAGCTCGCTCTTCCAACCGGACCCCGTGGCCGCCCTCATCGACACCTGGGCCCTGCTGGTCCAGCTCCAGGACGCGCTGCCGCACTATGCCGAGAACCCGTCGCCGGAGGTGGTGTCGCAAGCGAATGAGACGCTCGCGGACCTGGAGTCCCAGGTGGAGGACCTCTGGCGCGAGGTGACTGGCAGCGAGGACGTGTCGTCGGCGCGTGCGAGGGTCCACGCGTGGGCGGCGGAGCATCCGCTGACCGGGCCACTCGTGACCCGCGAGTCCACCACGTCGCTGCTGGCCTCCGTGACGGACGTGTCCGGCGGGGGCCTGCGCTCCGCGGCCGCCGGCCTTGTCGAGGACACGCGCGACCTCACCGCGCGAGTGGACCTCTACGCGACCAGCCTGCCCCGGCAGGCCCGCTGGCAGGCGGAGCTGGTCGCGACCGACGCCCTTCGCGCTCCCACGGTCCAGGCCGCGCTGGCGGAGCTGGGGCGCACGGTGGACCTGCTGGACCGCGTGGGCGCGGTGGCCGCGAACTCGCCCGCGCTCATCGAACGTGAGCGCCGCGCGGTGCTGGACGCGCTGCACGCCGAACGCCTGGGCCTCCAGGAGTTCATCACCGGCGAGCGGCGGGCGGTGTCCGCGGACGTGGGGCGGGAGCGGCAGGCGGTGGTGGACGCGCTGCACGCCGAGCGCGTGGCCACGCTCCAGCAGCTGGACGGACTGGCGCGCGGCTGGGTGGACCACGCGTTCGACCGGCTGGGTCCGCTGGTGGACCGCGTGTTCCTCTGGCTCACGCTGCTGGTGGTGCTGCTGGGCGTGGGTGGCCTCCTGGGAGGCCTGCTGCTCACGCGGGCGTGGCGGCGCGCGCGCTGAAGGAGCGCCTACTTCTTCTCCTTCGGCTCGGGCGGGAAGTCCTTCAGCATCTTCTGCACGCCTTTTTCAATCTTGCCGCTGTCGGTCTGGGCGCTCGGGTTCTCGCCGATGTCCGACTTCGCCGTGCCGCGCCAGACGAGCTTCCTCTCCTTCGCGTCCACCACGTCGAGGATGAGCGTGCCCTCGTCGTACTCGCGCACGTACGTCTGCGAGGGCCCGTAGTACGAACCCCAGAACGGATCCCACGGGTAGCCCCAGTAGTTGTCCACCGTCTCCGCGGACAACCGCTTGTTGATGGCGCCCTGCCACCCGATGAGGAAGTCCGGGTTCGCGCTCGCATCCACCCGCTGATAGCCGCGGGACTGGAGGTCCTGGTCCACCGCCCCCATCACCTGGCTGTTGGTGATGTCGTTGTTGATGCGCGTGTCCTTCGTCTGCTGGGGATGCGTCAGCCACGCATAGGTGTGGAACTGCTGGATGCGCTGGACGGCGGCGGGGTCGTAGTTGGTGCCGACATCGACGCCCGCGCAGGACGCGAGCCCAAGGCCCACGAGCACGGGAAGAACACGGGACAGCAGACGCATGGCGGACTCCAGGAGGAGGGGCCCCCTTGGGGTAGGAGCCCGGTCGATGCCATGACCTTGGGTATGGCTCCTGGGGCTGCCCGGCCGTGCCCGTCCGTCCGCCTCCGACTCCGGGGAGGGGCGTCCTCAGTCGCCGCGGGATTCCTTCGGTCCCTTGGCCTTCAGCCCCTTCATGCTCTCGGAGCGGGCCATGACCACGGCCAGCCGCGCGCGCTTCTCCGGGGTCAGGTCCTTGGCGAGCGCCTGGTACAGCTCCCGGTCCAGCGCGGCGATCTGCGCGCGGGCGTCGAAGACCTTCTGCGCCGCCGCGTCCACCTGACCCAGCGCCGCGCTGTCGCCCCGCGACGCCAGGTGGAGGATGCGCGCCGAGTCCCGCACCTGCTCGCGCAGCGGGCGGCGCCGGTCCTCGAAGCGGCGCAGCGTCTCATCCATCTTCAGGGCCTGCGCGCTGTCCAGCTCCAGCGTGTCCGCCAGCTCCAGCACCTGCCGCAGCCGCTGCCGCTGCTCGGCCCGGGCCATGCGGTCGGCGTCACGAGCCCCCGGCTCCCTCGGTCCAGGCTGCGCGATCGCCATCACCGGCAGCGCGAACACGAGCGCCCAGGTCATCCGCTTCATCGTCTTCACAGTGTCTCTCCCAGGTCGAAGTCTCCGTCCAGGCCGGAGTCGTCCCACGACAGGTCCTCATCCAAGCCGTACCCCGAGCCGTCGTCCTCCAGCGGATCCAACCCGGCCCACGCCTCGAAGGCGGCCAGCGTCTCCGCGTCCACGTCGTCGCGGGCGCTCGCGGACTGCACGGAGGCCGGCGTCGTCACCGGGCGGGGCGCCTTGAGCCGCTCCAGCGCGGACGGCCCCAGCATCAGCGCCACCACCGCCGCCACGGCCGCGAGCGAACCCAGCGCCCGGCGGCCCATCCCCCGGCGCGTCTGCTCCCGGCGCCACGCCGCCAGCGTCCTGGCGCCCAGGCCTTCCTGCGCGCGCACCTCCACGGGCGTCTGGGGCGGCAGCGCCACCAGGCCCAGGACCTCGCGCGCGGAGGCCACCTCCGCCTGACAGGCCGCGCAGGACTCCAGGTGGGCCTGGAAGCGCGCGGCGTCCTCTCCCTCCAGCGCCTCCGCGGCGTGGAGGCTCGCCTGCTCCTCGTATTCCACGCACGCACCCATCACTGCGTCTCCCCGGCCACGTCGGCCTTCAAGCGTTTCACCGCGTGGTGGAACTGCACCTTCGCGTTGTTCTCCGTGATGCCCAGCGTCTCCGCGATGTCCTTGAACGGCAGACCGCCGTCCACCCGCAGCGTCAGCACCTCGCGCTGACGGCGGGGCAGGGCCAGCACCGCCTGGCGCACCCGTTGGCCCTGCTGGGTGCGCTCCAGGGACGCGTCCGCGCCCTCGCTCATGTCCGCCGCCACGTCATCCGTCACCGACTCCACCAGCACCGGCCGCCACCGCAGCCCCTGGCGCGCGTGATTCTTCGCCAGGTTGAGCGCCACCCGCACCAGCCACGAACGGAACGGCGTGGGCGTGGTGGGCGTGAAGCGCGCGAACACCCGCCGCGATGCCTCCAGGGCCCGGAGGAAGGCCTGCTGCGTCAGGTCCGCCGCGTCCTCCGCGCTCACGGTGTAGCGGCGCATCAGTGAGAAGACGAGGCCCCGGTGCCGTTCGAAGAGCTGGCCGAACGCCGTCGCGTCCCCCGCGAGGAAGGCCCCGCACAGGGCCTCATCCGAGAGAGCGCTCACGGCCCCACCGGGCCGCACCAGTCCTAGGACCCGTCCGCTCACAGGGGCGCAAACCCTCCAGGGGCCGGAAGGTTATTTTCCGGCCCGTTTTTCGCCTCCAGGGACATGCGGGAGGCGTCCGGTACCGGGCAGGCGGGCGGGCGCAAGGCCTCAGGCGGAGGCGGAGTCGCTGCCCGGGGCGGGGTGGGCCTGGAGGTACTTCAGCACGTCGTCCAGGTGGCGGTAGACGCGCACCTCGTGGTGGATGACGTGTTCCACGACGCCGTCCGCGCCGATGATGAAGGTGACGCGCCGGTCGATGTTGAGGATCGGCCAGAGCACGCCCCAGGAGCGGCTGATCCGCCGTTCGTCATCTCCCAGGAGGGCGAAGTGGATGCCCTCCTGTTCGGCGAAGTCGCACTGGGTGGTGAGCGTGTCCACGGAGACGCCAACGAGCTCCGCGCCCAGCGAGCGGATCCGTTCGTGGTTGTCCCTGAAGGCGCGGTTCTCGATGGTGCAGCCCACGGTGAAGGCGCGGGGGAAGAAGAAGAGCACGACGCGCCGGCCTCGCAGCTCCGACAATCGAACGGTCTGCCCATGGCAGTCGGTCGCTGCGAAGTCCGGTGCGAGTTCTCCGACGGCAATCATTCGATGCGCGCTCCATCCCGATACGGCGGGGCTGTCCTTCCCCTACCACGTTTTCCCCGTCATCCCATGCCGCGCCGCGCCGGGCGTCCGCTAAGGTGCCCCTCCGTGTCACCTGTCTTGATGGAATCCATTTCCCCCGCCTTCCTCGATGCCCTGGCCCGAGGCCTGGGCGTGACCCGGGTCGCCCGGGTCACCGGCCTGGACCGCACCGGCGTGGAGGTCGCCTGTGCGGTGCGTCCGGGTGGGCACGTGCTCCAGGTGTGTAATGGGAAGGGGCTGACGTACGAGGCCGCGGCCCGGGGCGCGCTCTTCGAGACCGCGGAGCTGTGGGCGGCGGAGACGGTGCGGCCGGAGCGGCTGCGCTGGGGTTCCCGGACGGAGCTGGAGCGGACAGGCGACACGGTCTGGGGCGTGGAGTCGCTCGGGTCGGCGGGCGCGGTGGTGGCGCCGAGGCTCGCGGGGCCGGCGGTGCGGCTCTCGTGGTGCGAGGCGCGGACGCTGGATGGGGGCGAGCGGGTCTGGGTGCCGGCGCAGGGGGTGTACTGCCCACCTGCCGGGACGGTGGAGCTGGGTCCGGTGTCGGTGGCGTGGACGACGAATGGCTCCGGGGCGCATCCTGAGTCGGACCCGGCGCTGCTGCATGCGCTGCTGGAGGCCACGGAGCGCGACCAGCTGTCGCGGGCCTTGCCGGAGGGCTGGTCGGAGGAGGGCGTGGTGGGGCGGATGCTGCGGCCGGAGGGCCTGGAGGACGGGGCTCCGCGCACGGCCGCGCTGAGGGACGCGCTGAATGCCCAGGGATTTCGGGCCTATCTCTTCGATGTGACGCCCGCGCCCCGGACGCGCGGGAGGGTGGGGCTGCCCGTGGCGGCGGCGGTGCTGGTGGACGCGGACGAGGGGCCGGTGCCGCTCACGGCCGGCTATGCGTGCGCGATGGACCGGGATGAGGCGTTGCTGAAGGCCTTGCTGGAGGCGGCGCAATCGCGGCTGACGGACATCCACGGAGCCCGTGAGGACGTGGCGGCGGCGGACCGCGAGGCGGCGCTGGGATTCGCGCAGGCCCTGTCGGAGGTGCGGCCCCGTCGCGGAGTGGATGCGATGCCGGACGCGATGGACCGGCGAGCGAAGACCGCGAAGGCGAAGGTGCGCACGGTGTTGTCGCTGCTGGACGGAGCGGGATTCACGCAGGTGGCGGGCGTGGCGCTGGACGCACCGGTGCCCGGGCTGCACGTGTGGAAGGTCGTGGTGCCGGGCATGCGCGTCTCGGAGCTCCTGTGAAGCGGCGGTCAGGTGGGAAGGGTGCAGGGGCCGTCCCGGATGCCGCGAGCAGTCCTGCGCGTGAGGGAAGCCGCGTGAGGAGCAAGCGGACAGGGTCCATGGATCCAGGTGCTCCGGCAGCCGGGAGCACCCCGGGGCCTGCGCATAAGGGAAGTCGCGTGAAGCGCCGGCCCGAGGACTTGGTGGTGTTCCTGGGGCCTTCGTTGCCCGCCGCCGAAGCCCGGCGGATCGCGCCCTGCACGGTGTTGCCTCCCGCGCGGCAGGGGGACGTGTGGCGGGCGCTGTCTCTCAAGCCCCGCGCGCTGGTGCTGGTGGACGGCGTCTTCGAGGCGCAGCCGTCCGTGTGGCATCACGAGCTGCTCGCGGCGCTGGAGGCCGGAGTGGCCGTCTTCGGCGGAGGCAGCATGGGCGCGCTGCGTGCCGCCGAGCTGTCCGCGCACGGCGTGGTCGGCGTGGGCCGCATCTTCGGCTGGTATCGCGACGGCGTAGCGGTGGACGACTCGGAAGTGGCGCTGCTGCACGCGGACGCCGAACACGGTTGGCGTCCCCTCACCGTGCCCCTGGTGAACGTGCGGCACGCGGCGGAGCTGGCGCGAAAGGCGCGTGTGCTGGGGCGTTCGGGGGCGCAGGCCCTGATGGACGCGGCCGCGGGCATCTTCTACCAGGAGCGCACCTGGGCCCGGATCCGCGAGGCCGTGGAGCCCGCGTGGACCCGCCCCGTGCGCGAAGCCTGGGACGCCTGGTTCGCGGGCGGAGTGGAGGACCTCAAGCGGCTGGACGCCATCGAGTGCGTGCGCGCAGGCGCGGAGTTCGTGAGCCGGGCGCCTCCGATGCAACCGGGAGTGCGGCGCAATCCTTCGTCGCTGGTGAGGCGCCGGCGCCTGATGGAAGACGTGACGCGCGTGGGGTCCCGCGCCGTGGACTCCGGGCGCGTGATGGAGCTGCTGCGCGGCGCGCCCGATGCGGCGGCCTGGGCGGAGGCGGGTCTGCGGCGGGCACTGCTCGCGGGCTGGGCGCGTTCGCTGGGCCTCGATGCGACGGAGGAGGAGATCGCCGCGGAGGAGGCCGGGTGGTGGAACGAGCGGAAGGTCCGGGCCTCTCGCCGTGAGGCCTTCCTCGCCGCGAACGGGCTCGATGCGCTGGAGCTGCGCCGCTTGTGCGAAGCCCGCGCGCTGGAGCGCTTGGCCTTGAAGCATGCGTCCCGGCTCCTCCCGGATGGTCCCTCCTGGGACGAAGCCCTGGCTTCCGAAGCCCGACTGGGAGGCCAGTGGGAGCAGGCCGCCCGCGCGCTGGCGGAAGCGGACGACACGTCCGACGAAGGCGAATAGCCGGCCGGAGACGGGCCCCACGCAATCCCAGGCAGGGCCCCCTGTCGCATCCGGACGGGCTGAAACCTGCTTCACGAAACCCAGGCTGCCTGGCGGGTTGGACGCCCGTTCAGGGTCGACCCTCCTGCTGCGTCACGAAAAAACGTGACAGCCCCGCAGGGCCAGATAGGGTCAACCCCGGAGGTTGTCCGCATTGAACACCGCTCCCTGGGTGGTTCCGCCAAGTGGGTCCGCGCCGTCATCGGCCGGGCACGCTCGCGGATTGCGGGGAATCCGACCTCCGCGGTGGGGTGTGGCAGGGAAGGCGCCCTCGCCGGTCCTGAAAACCCGGGTGGTCGTCCCCACCTCCCAGGTTGTGTCACGGCTTGAGTCAGGGTCATGACCACGCCGCTTCACCCGGACCAGCTTGAAGTCGGCCACAGTGTCGGCCCCTGGCGAATCGTCGGGGCGCTTGGCGCGGGAGGCTTCGGCCGGGTCTTCAAGGTGGAGCGGGGCGGGAATGTCTACGCGCTGAAGCTCGCGTTGCGTCCGGCGAACCAGCACGCCAGCGATGAAGAGGATGTCAACGGGCGGGTCACGCGGGAGGTGGCGGCGCTGCTCGCGTGCGCGCCGCATCCCAACCTGCCGCGCGTGCACGCCGTGGATCGCTGGCCGGAGCCACCGGACGGCTACCTCTTCCACGTCACCGACTTCGTGGACGGCGAGACGTTCCACGAGTGGCGCTGGCGGGTGAAGCCCTCCGCCGCGCACCTGCTGACCGTCTACACGGAGGTCGTGCGGGTGGTGGCGGATCTCCACCGCAGGGGCGTGCATCACCGCGACCTCAAATCGGACAACCTGCTCATCCGCCGTCTGGACGAGCGCCCCATCCTCATCGACCTGGGCACGGCGCGCATCCCAGGGGCCTCCACGCTGACCGTAGGCGTAGCGCCGGCATCGCCGCATCTGCTGCCGCCGGAGTGTGTGGCCTTCCTGCGCGAAGGCTCCTGGAAGGCCGGCGCGAACTTCGACGCGGGCATCCCAGGCGACCTGTATGCGCTGGGCGCGCTGCTCTACGAGTCCCTGACGGACGGCTACGCGTTCGACCCACGCCTTCCCTACGAACGGCTGCTGCCCGCCATCGAGACGGTGGTGCCGCGAGCGCCGAAGGACATCAACCCCAAGGTCCCCTCCAGCCTGTCGGACATCGCGATGCGGCTGCTCTCCAAGCGCCCCGAGGATCGCTACTCGGGGACGGAGACGCTGCTGCAGGCGCTCTGGGACGCCGCGAAGGACAAGCGCCACGCGGACTGGAAGGTCTCGCTGGACGTCCCAGCGGATCCGGATGCGTCCGGCCTGGACCGGGGTGTCGTGTCGCTGTCGCAGTTCCCTGGGAGTTCCACGGAGCTGACAGCGCACGTCCGTGAGCCAGCGCCCCCTGAGCCGTCATCACCCGCGGAGGCCGTCGAGCCGAAGCGGCGCCGTCGTTACGGCGCGGTGCTCGGCCTGGGAGCACTGCTGCTGGGCTTCTTGATCTTCGGACTGGCGCGACAGACGCCGGACCGTCCTCCACCTGCCGTAGCGCCTGTGTCTGAGAAAGGAAGTTCGTCCGTGACACCAACCCCGAGTCTTCCCGATGCCGCCGTGCTCGCGGTGGCGTCTTCGCCGGATGCGGGTGATTCCGCTGCGGCGGAGCCGACTCCGCCCGCGCCCACCGAGGTTGCGACCCCGTCCGTGAAACCCCCGCGAGCGGACGGCGGTGTCATGCGGAAGATCGCTGGAGCGGCCGTTGCGGCCTGCGTGGGCGCGTCGTGCGCGGGCGGCAGTGGCAACACCCCCAGGGATCGGAGCGAACCGTGCCCGGCGGGAGCCAAGGAGGCCATGGTGGAGTTGAGGTCCGGCCACATCGCGTGGCACGGCGTCTGGCTGTCGGAGGATCAGTTTTACCAGACGGAGATCCGTGAAGGACCCATCAACGGCATCGTCCATGACGAGGCGGCGAGGCGCGGTGCCTTGCCGATAGGGACGAAAGTGAAGGGCCGCGCGGTGTTCGAACCGGGAATCACCCGGTTGCTCTTCACGGAGGCCACCCTACCTGACGGGAGGGTCTTCCCCATTTGCATGGAGTACTTCGACAAGAGAAACAGTCAATATGGCCACGGTTTGAACCTTGAAGGCTACGAGCCGCCCACCTCTACGACCCGGTGGGTCCCGAACCAGTTGTACGGTGTGTTGGGGGTCAAGCGTCTTAACGTGTACTACGAGCCCAGGTAGTAGGCGCTCGCCGCATCGACGCCTACTCGTGGAGGTGAGTCATCCGCGAACGGCAGGTGCACGTAACGCCCCATGATAGAAGGGAACTCCTGCTGCCCCGGTTCGAGGAGCCCTCCCCACCGTGCCCTCCTGTCTGTTCGTCGCGCTTCCGGTTCTTCTCTGGTCGACCCATGTATTGGCGGCTTCTCCCGTCGGAAACGATGCGGCTGAGGGGACGCTCCGGATGGAAGTGGGAGCGGACGGTGTGGGGACGCGCCCCATCCACATCGGGCCTGGGGTGAGCACGACGCTCCTCTTCGATACCGACATCCAGCAGGACGAACTGAGCCTGGATTCACGAGCACAGTTCGCACGGGTGAGCACGGGCAGTTCCGTTCTCGTGCTCGTGCCGTCCAATGACTTGCAGAGAGGGGACAGCTTGAAGCTGTCCATTCCCTTCAAGGATACGGGCTCGGCGCTTCCCTCAAGGTTGTCTTTGACCTTGGTGGTGGATTCAGGTGCCGTGGATCGGCAGGTGGAAGTCTACCGACGGGTGCGTTCCGCGGAGTCGTACCGCCAGGAAGTGCAGCAACTTCGCGCGGAGATCGAGCGCTTGCGGAAGGAAGGTGTTTCCTCGGGAGGGAGCGCGCCTGAGCCGACGGGTCTCCGGGGGCTCCTGACGGCCTCGACGCGGCTTCCTGGCATCGGGGTCGAGAGTGTAGAGCAGTCCATCAAGTGCAGGCGCCCGTGCTCACTCAAGCCGATGAGAGGTGCGGCGTTCACGTCGGGCTCGCGACGGGCCGTGCAGTTGGTGCTGAGGACGGCCGACAAGAAGCCATGGACCATCGGGAGGGCCGTGCTGGTGGACCGGCAGGGAAAGGAGTGGCAATCCTTTCCGCCCTTTCAGACCGGACCCATTGCGGCCGAGTCTGAGGTGACCTTGATCCTGGAGTTCGATGTCAACGGCGCAGAACTGGAGGGCTACCAACTGAGCGTCACGGATGTGGATGGCGCCCGGACGATGCAATGGAGCGGCATCAATTTCCCCTGAGCCTGAATCCCAACTCAGTCCAGGAACCGGCGCTCCCATCTGCGCAGGGCGTCGTTGTCTCGGTGACGGCGTGAGACCTCTCGAGCCGCGAACCAGGGTTCCAGAATGCGTGCCAGTTCCCGGTGAGCTGGCAGCATGCGTCCTTCAGCGGTGTCGCCCGCATCGGGTTCGGCTCCCAGGGTAACGACGGCACGGTCTTCCCCCAGCGCCAGCACGGAGGTCCCCGGTGCCTGGAGACGGGTCTTCAGCGCGGAAGCGCCCCCCAGCGCTTCGAGCATCGGCGGGCCCAGGAAGTTCATCCAATGGACGCCCTGGACCCTTTCTCCCACTGAGTAGGCATTGTTGTGTTCATCCGGCACGTCCATTCCTGGATAGCGAAGTCCAAGTTGAAACATGTGCTGCATCAAATCCTTCATGCCCAGCCAGGCATGGAAAGAGGGTCCTGCATGGCCGGAGTTGAAGGGCAGTGACTTCGCCAGGGAAAGAGCAAGTTCTTGGAATGGACCATGGCCCTGAGATTGGATCGGATGGGCCGGAAGCCAGAAGGAGATCGCGCAGGTATGCAGGCCCGGTGCGCGGCGGCTCTCCGGTGAATCCAGGTCAACGCCCCGGTAGAGGAATTGATGGTCGACGAGGCTTCCGTAGCTGTCCCGCAAGTGGATGAACGGGGCCTGATGCGTCAGCAGTTCCCGATGTGTTGATTCGAGCGCGGAGTCATCCAGGACGCGCCACTCGCCTTCATGGTCAGGGTACCACGTCAGTGCCTGGCGCCCGACAGCTTGGAGGTAGGTTCTCAATGCCTGTGAGATCAGGGGGGCCAGTTCTCGATGCGAACGTCGCATGTAGAAGCAGATGCTGAGCCCCGCCTTCATGATGATGGAGCCATTGCTGGCAACCACTTCGACAGAGGGCAGGTTCCCGGGCATCAGTAGACTCCCAAGATGGGGGAGACCCGGAAGGCATCGACGCCCAAGGCCTCTTCATACATTTCACCCTGGAGGCGGTCCTCCCAGGGGTGCCCTTTGGGGTACTTTCGCCAGACACCTTGCTTGCCAATAGGGCAGGGAAACTTGAAGTCGTAGCTCGCTTCGGGGCGAAGCGGGTCTCCGAGATGGATGACCACATCCGGAATGAGCGTGCCCAGAAGCTGGCCCGCCTGTCCGGACCGAAGCCACGCTTCCGCTTGCGCGCGGGTGATCAACCGGAGCGCTCCCGTCCTCATGTCGTAGCCGTACCGTTGTTCCAGGCTGAATCCACCGGGCCGCTCGACGGACAGGTGCTCCTGGACGCAGCGAAGGGCGACCACGTGTTTCTCCTGGCCCCACTGCATGGCCCGGGTGATGGGTCTGCCCGCCGCATCCGTCCCGACCTGCTCCTCGCACTGCTGCGCCGTAGGCGTCTTGCCGTCGAGGAGTCGCAGATTCACCTCTTCGTTCGCCAGGTTCGCGCACTTCTTCAGGATGTCATGCAGGCGGCCTCGGGCCGCCGCATCCATGACCTTCAGCGCCCCTGCCACGGACGCACCGGCCTGCGCTGTCGCGCGGATCCGGGTGGGCATGACCGCGCAGTAGGCAGGGTTGGTCCGGCACGCATTCGTGCCGGAATCCAGGGCCTGCCGGTACTCCCGCCGCGGTTGTCCGCTGCCCGCGGACTGGCACCCGCAGAGCAGCAGCCAGCCCAGCAGGGCCGCCGTGTGACGCATCCTCATGGCTACCGAGCGTGCCAGAATCCCGGCACCCCCGTCCCCATGCCGGGTAGGGTGCGGCTCCACACGATGACCTCCGACCTCACGCCCGAATCCCTGCGCTGCGTCCGCGCCGACGCGCGCGAGCCCGAGGGCTACCGGGCCGCCCTCGGCGACACCCGCGCCTCGCTGCTCCACACGGACCCGCCCTATTGCCTGCTCACCCGGCGCCGCAAGGGCGGGGACCTGCGCGACCCCCGCGCGAACAAGAAGATCGACCGCAACCCCATCGTCCGCTTCGAGTCCGTGCGCGACTACCGCGTCTTCTCCGAGGCCTGGCTCACGCGCGCCACCGCGCACCTCACCCCGGACGCGCCCCTCATCATCTGGACCAACCTGCTGGGCAAGGAGCCCATCCTCACCGCCGCGTACGGCCTGGGCTACACCCACCTGCGCGGCGAATACGTCTGGGGCAAGCGCACCACCGACAAGAACGCCAACGAGCAGCTCCTGCGCGTCTACGAGGTCGCCCTCGTCATCGCCCGCACGCCCGCGCCGCCGCTTGCCCCCGGGGACGCCCCCACCGTGTGGGCCGTCGTCGGCGGCTACGACGATGACGCGGAGGCCGTGCAGTGGGGCGGCCACCCGCACCACAAGCCCTTCTCCGTGCTGGAGCCCCTGGTCCGCACCTGGAGCCGCCCCGGCGATACGGTGTTGGATCCGTTCGCCGGCAGCGGCTCCATGCCCTCCGCCGCCCTGCGCCTGGGCCGCCGCCCCGCCTGCATGGAGGTCGAACCCGAGTGGGCCGAGCGCGTCACCCACCGGCTGCGTGAAACAGCCCGTCAGCTGGCCAGCGCCCGGTAGAAGCGCGTCTCGCTCCACCGGGGCACGTCCGTGGGGCGGTGGCCCCACCAGTTCATCACCAGCGTGCGCCGCTCGCGCGAAGGCCCCGGCAGCTTGCCGTCCGGGACCTGGTTGTCCGCGTCCAGCACCCCGTGCGTCAGCGTCCCGTCGAACACCACCAGCCGGTTGGGGCGCGGCGCCACCAGCGTCAAGTCCTCCAGCCGGTCCGGCGCGAGCGACGGGTTGTCTTCACACGGCAGCTCCCGCGTCACCGCCAGCGCGCCGCCCCGCACCCGGTTGAGGAACAACACCGACGAGCGCACCGGGTGCACCAGCTTCCCCGTGGCCAGCGCCAGCCGCTCGTCCCGGTCCTGGTGGAAGTCCACCCGCACGTCCGTGGCCCGCATCCGCGACAGCCACCACTCCACGCCGGCAATCTTCCAGCCCTTCGTCACCCGGGGCCGCAGCGTGTGGATGACCTCCTCCACCACGTTCTCCGGAGGCCCGAAGGCGTACCAGAACGTCGTCTGGTACGTGTGACGCAGGCGCTCCCCCTTCAGGTCCCCCACGCGGCGCGACAGCCGTTGGAAGAGGGGCGGGGGC